>JAERSQ010000123.1 GCA_016845525.1 Pseudomonadota bacterium | reverse complement strand
CGCTAGATTTCAAGGGCCTTAGGCTGTTGCGCCTGATGACAGTGATCAGGACCGGCATACACTCTAAGCTTTGCAAACATCGCCCTGCCCAGCGGGTTCTTGGGCAGCATGCCTTTCACTGCGCTTTCGATCACTCTGGTTGGGTGTTTTTGAAGCTGCTCGCCCAAGGTGATCTCTTTAATACCGCCAGGGTAACCGGAGTGGCGGTAGTAGCGCTTGGCTTCTGCCTTATTGCCAGTGACCCGAATCTTTTCCGCATTCACGATCACAATATGATCGCCCGTGTCAACGTGGGGGGTGTACTCGGCTTTGTGCTTACCCCGAAGCCTTGACGCAACTTCGCTGGCGAGCCGCCCCAACACCTTGTCGGTGGCATCAACAACAAACCAATCTCTTTGGACGGTTTCGGCCTTGGCACTGAACGTTTTCATTGAAGTACTGAATTTTTACGCAAAAATGAGGCGCGGATACTACTAAATAAGGGCGCTTAAGGCAAGTTCTGCGCCAAAAACAACGAAAAACCAATGATTCTCTCAAAAACCCCAGGGCAAGGAATGAATTAGGTGCTGGTCGACCTCGCCCCTGCCGATCTCCCGACTTAATCCGGTGAGGCAGGATCTATCAATTCAATCCAATGCCGGACAGGAGAGTCGCTTTTGGATGCCAGGTGGGCAAGGCAGCCTATATTGGCCGTCGCAATCAATCCGGGATCACCCTGTCCCAGATCTGACAACTTGTTATCGAGCAGTTTGCCTGATAACTCGGGCTGAAGGACCGAGTAGGTTCCCGCGGCACCACAGCACAAATGTGTGTTCTGGACAGGGGTAAGAATCGCGCCGGCACTCTCCAGAATGCTCTCGACTCTTCCTCGGATGCCCTGGCCATGCTGCAGGGTGCAAGGAGAATGAAATGCAACCCTCTTGCCGGAGCAGGATCCCAGCCCTCTCGCGTCCTCGGGACTGATGTACTCACATAAATCCACAGTCATGCCGCTAACCCGCGCCGCTTTCTCCGCATAGGCGGGATCATCCTTGAGCAATTGTCCATATTCACGCACAGTTACACCGCAACCGCTTGCAGTCATCACGATCGCATCGACGCCCTTCTCAATCTGGGGCCACCAGGCATCAATATTTCGCCGCATTGCATTCAGCGCCCGATCACTATCAGCGAGATGCAACGGCAATGCGCCGCAACACCCGGCTTTGTTGGCATTGATCACGTTGACATCAAGTTTTGCAAGCACCCGCTGCGCCGCTGCATTGATCTGGGGCGCCATCGATGGCTGCACGCAGCCATCCAGCATCAAAACAGAACGATCGCCCTGACTTTCAGAACGCAGGCCCACCGGTCTCTTTTCAAGAACATGGCGTGCCAGGCTCTCTGGCAACGCCGGGCGGATAATCTGGCCAAAACGAAACAGCACCCCAAACCGGGCGCTCAACAGAACTCTCACCAACAGCCATCGCTGCAACCGTTCAAAACGAGACCGTTGAACCAGTGCCTCAACTTTGGGTCTCGCCAACTCAATCAAACGCCCATAGTTCACCCCAGAAGGGCAAGTCGTCTCACAGGATCGACAGGTAAGGCATCGATCCAGATGGAGCCTCGTGGTCTCGGAAGCCTCAGCAGTCTCAAGCAATTGCTTAACGAGATAGATACGTCCGCGCGGCCCGTCCAGCTCGTCTCCGAGCAGCTGATAGGTCGGGCAGGTCGCCGTACAAAAACCGCAATGAACGCATTTTCCGAGTATCTCGCTCGCCTCCTCGCCAAACGAGGTGCCCTTGAAATCTTCGGCCAGTTCGACGTACATGGTCAGTCTTCCGGAAAAAGCCGGCCGGGATTCAGAATGTCGGCAGGATCGAATGCCGCTTTCAGTCGCCGGTTGAGTTTCAGGACGGCGTCTTGCGGAACATCAGAGCGCGCGCCCTGATTACGACCGCCAAAACCGGTTATGTAACCCCCGTAAGGCCTGACCATTTCACTGAGCACTTCGAATCCGGCATCGGACTTTACCCAGTACTGCGCGCCTCCCCAATCAATCAATGTCTTGCCCGGAAGGCGCAACAGTTCGTTTTGGGGCTTCAGACTGATCCGCCAAAGCGGTGAGTCGTGAGAGAAGAAATCAAGGCGGTGTTCTTTTAATCCTGACCAGAAAGCGTCTCCTTCTGCCTCCAGGTCGCCGCCCAGAGCGCCTGCCGCAGTACTCACTGCCGCCTCGCTTCCCGACAGGCGTACCCGCAAGACTCCGTCTAGGTAGGCGGCCGCAGAAACCGGCAGGGAACGACTCAGAAAACTCGTCATTAACTCGGATGCGGGCTCTCCCGGCATCTCGAAAACGCGTGTTTGGGAGCATGCTGGGCGAGGCAGCACTTTCAGCGAAATCTCGGTGAGAATCCCAAGAGTCCCCATTGCTCCCGCCATCAGGCGGGAGACATCATAGCCCGCGACATTCTTCATCACCTCGCCACCGAAGCGAAGGGTCTCTCCCTTGCCATTGATGCAGCGAACCCCCAATACAAAGTCGCGGGCGGCTCCACGATA
>JAERSQ010000122.1 GCA_016845525.1 Pseudomonadota bacterium | reverse complement strand
ATGGCCACCAGCGCCCCGACAGCAAGCGCAAGCCAGAGACCAAGACCCAGGGTTCCGATGATCGGTAGCAAGGCGGCCAGAGGCGTATCGACCTGACTGTAACCAAGATAGAGCCAGGGGAAACCGCTCATCAGATTGCCGCGAAGCCATTCCCCCAATATCCACAATACCGGCATGACCAGCACGGCGCGCGCGGCGGGACTCCTCGGCCCAAGACGGGCCTGCAAAAATCCGATCGCCATCGGGTAAAGCGCCATCAGCGCTGCAAATATCAGCACCGCACCTCCAGCTAAAGGCGCGGGCATGCCGCCGAACTCGCTCAGGCTCACATAAATCCAGGAAACCCCGGCCAGCACCATTCCCAGACCGAAAACAAAACCCTGCAGCGCTGCCTGCCGGGCAGACGCTTTGGCCCAGACCAAAAACAAGACAGCAACGGCGACCGGCGCGAGCCAGAAGAGATCGAAGGGAGCAAAGGCCAGCGGGTAGGCGAGGCCGGAGAGGGCAGCCGCGGCTATCCGCATCGCGCTGCCGGGAAAACCCATGGGGCTACTCCGCCGGGGACTCGTCAGCCGGGGAAAGCGTGATACGCAAAAGGCGTGGCCGGCGGCTGTCTGCGCTCAATACCTCGGCCGTAAACTGATCAAACGTGATCGTTTCTCCCCGCCGCGGCACATGACCCAGGGCGCCGGTGACGAGCCCGCCCATGGTGTCGTACTCCAACGGATCAAGTTCAACACCGTAAAGCGGGTTGAAGCTCTCCACCGGAAGCATAGCCTTGATCACACAAAAATCCGAGCCGAGTCTAAGCACCATGCCGGCGGCACCATCGATATCGTGCTCGTCCTCAATATTGCCGACGATCTGCTCAAGCACATCCTCAATGGTGATGAGACCCACAACACTGCCGTATTCATTGACGACGATCGCCATATGGTTGCGACTGTCACGAAACTCCTGAAGCAAAACGTTGAGGCGCTTGCTCTCAGGGATAAACACGGCCGGTCGCAGGAGGGCCGCCCAGGGCAGCCCATGTCCTTCACTTTGCTGCTGGCGATGCAAAAGATCCTTCGCCAACAGGATCCCGACCACGCCATCCTTGTCACCATCGGTGACGGGGAAACGTGAGTGGGCTGACTCGGTAATCACCGGCAGCACTTCCTCAAGCGTCTGCTCTACATCGACCGTCACCATCTGACCGCGGGAGACCATGACCTGCTCGACTTGCAGGTCCGAGACTTCGATTACCCGGCGCATCATCTGCAGGGTGTCCTCGTCGATCAGGTCCGCGTCGCGAGCAACTCCCATGGTCGAAAAAAGGTGTTCACGGGTGTGTGGAATGCCGCGCAGCCGATAGCGGATCTCCTGCCACCAGCCGGGGCGCAAAAACGCGCTGCGTTTTTTTTCGTCTTGCATGGCGGGAATCAGACAGGCCGGTAGGGATCTTTGACCCCAAGTGTCGCGAGCACCTCGGTCTCAAGTTGCTCCATGGCGGCCGCCTCGGCATCACTCTTGTGATCATGGCCATGCAGGTGCAGCACCCCATGCACAACAAGGTGCGCAAAGTGATCCTCAAGTGTCTTGCCCTGGGTAGTTGCCTCACGCTCGACCACGGGCGGGCAGATCACGATATCTCCCAGGGGATGTGCTTCCTGAGGTACGCCGGGTAACGCCTCGACGGGAAAGGAGAGCACGTTGGTAGATCCACATCGATCACGAAAGCGTGTATTGAGTGCCGTCATTTCAGTCTCGTCGACTGTGCGAACCGTCAGGCAGGCATCCTGGTCACGAAGCGCCGCCAGCGCCGCGCTTGCCCAGTGCCGGACCTGCTCAGCGGTGGGTTCTGCACCATAGCCGCTTGCCAACTGCACCTCAATCAACGCTTCCACTCAGGCTGACCGACCCTCTTTCTCGTATGCTTCGATCACACGCTGCACCAGCGGGTGACGAACCACATCCTGAGGGGTAAAGCGGGTCACACTGAGACCCTTTACGGAAGACAGCAACTCCACGGCATGGACCAGGCCTGACCGGGTCTGACCCGGAAGATCAACCTGTGAGGGGTCGCCGGTAATAACCGCCCGGGATCCGAATCCCAGACGGGTAAGAAACATCTTCATCTGCGATTCGGTGGTGTTCTGCGCTTCATCGAGAATCACGAAGGCATGGCTGAGTGTTCGCCCGCGCATGTAGGCAAGCGGAGCGAGTTCTATAACGTGGCGCTCCATCAGGCGACCGACCCGCTCAAAGCCCAGCATCTCATAGAGGGCGTCATACAGGGGTCGCAGGTACGGGTCGACTTTCTGCCCGATGTCTCCGGGCAAAAAGCCCAATCGCTCACCTGCTTCAACTGCCGGACGAACCAGCACGATCCGATCGACCGTCTCCTCCGCCAGGGCCTGCACCGCGCAAGCCACCGCCAGATACGTCTTGCCGGTCCCGGCGGGTCCCACGCCGAAATTGATATCGTGTCTCAGGATATTGCCAAGATAGCGCTTCTGATTGAGGCTCTTACCCCGGATCATGGCTTTACGTACCCGAATGACCACATCATCGGGCTCGTCCTGATGGCTCTTTGCTTCAGCCGGGATCTCGCTAATGGCGACCTGGACCCTGTCAGGACTCAAGGGGGTACCTTTGCCGCTGTCCTCGTAGAGGGCACAAAGGACATCCTGCGCATGGCGAACATCCTGATCGGAGCCGTCGACACAAAAAAGATGGCCCCGATGGGAGATACGCACGCCAAATCCCTCCTCCACCTGCTTGAGGTGAGCATTGTGCTCTCCACACAGGTCGGCCAGGCGCTGATTGTCCTCGGGATCGAGAAGAAAGGTAACGGGTTGGGTGGGGCTGTTCAATCCAGTACTGATGCTCCAAGCGAAGCCGGGTTCATCATAACAGAAGTTGAGGTGACGCCCCCAACCACTTCAGCCCGCAAAGAATTGGGCAGGGCTTCTGTAATGCGGACGTCGACAAAATCGCCGATCGAGACATCATCGCCCACAAAATTGACGACACGGTTGTTTTCGGTGCGTCCGCTGAGATGTCCCGCATTCTTGCGCGAGACACCATCCACGAGAATCCGCTGGGTTGTGCCGACCATGCTGGCACTGATCGCACTTGCCTGGCTGTCGATCAGGGCTTGCAGGCGCGACAGCCGCTCGCGTTTTTCTTCCATGGGCACATCGTCTGCCAGTGCGGCGGCCGGGGTGCCCGGCCGGGCACTGTAGATAAAACTGAACGAATGATCAAAACCCACCCGCTCGATCAGGTCCATCGTTGCGTTGAAGTCCTCAGCCGACTCTCCGGGAAACCCTACGATGAAATCTGACGACAGACTGAGTTCGGGCCGCGCGTCAAGCAAGCCCGCAATGATCGCTTCGTAGTCCGCTATCCGGTACCGGCGCTTCATCGCTGACAGAATGCGGTCCGAACCACTTTGCACGGGCAAGTGGAGATGGCTGACCAGTTCCGGGATGTGCCGATA
>JAERSQ010000121.1 GCA_016845525.1 Pseudomonadota bacterium | reverse complement strand
AAAAATTTATCGACAAATTAGGGGATATCTTTATTTAAGTCAATTTTGTCTCTTTTAATGTCTTTTTAAGATGCTTTTTTATACGGTGGCGGGGTAACCAATCGAAACAAAAAATTTAAGTCACACTAGATTGATTTTTTTATTTATTTTTCAATTACTTGAAGTCCTAGTGGCCAGATGCTGCGGGTGATCGGCGAAACGATGCGATTGCCCGCCTCCGATAGTGACATCCTGATAACGTACGCACAGACCCGCTGGTTTACTGAGTAATCACTGTGTTCCGGCCCGCGGCTTTAGCCCGGTACAGGCAATCATCAGCAAGGCGGATGAGATCCCCGGGCGTCTCACCGGCATTGGCGACAGCACTGACGCCGCCGATGCTGACGGTGACATGGCCCGAGTGTATTAAGGAACCCTTGTGCTCAATTTGTTCAGCAAGCACCGCTTGGCGCATCCGCTCTCCGATCTGTTTTGCCGCGTCCTCTGTAACCCCGGGCAGCAACAGGACAAATTCCTCACCTCCATAACGGGCAATAAAGTCTTCATATTCCCGCGCGCTGCTGCGAAGCACGGAAGCTACCTGTTTGAGGCACGTATCTCCCGCAAGATGGCCATAGGTATCGTTATAAGCCTTGAAGAAGTCAATATCGATGAGCAACAACGCACAGTGTCCGCCGCCTTCGTCGATAAGCCGGCGCCACTCCTGTTCGGCCCGCGCCTGGAACTCCCGCCGGTTTGGCACCTGCGTCAACGCATCAAACTTCGCGTGCTGCTCCATGGAGACCGACTTACGCCGCTCGATCACCAGTTTATCGAAACGCGCGCTCAGCACACTGGCGCTGCGGTTAACGGGAAGGTATTCGGCGGCCCCGCTTTGCAGCGCTCGCATCTCACCTGCATCGGACCCGGTATCGGACGCCACAACTCGGGTTACGCCTCTTGCGTTCGCCATCTCTGACAGAAGGTCATAATCTTCCCCAGAAGCGAACTCGTACTCTATCAGCAGAAAATCCACCGACTCATGCTCGCTCAACATGTCACGGCAGCGATCGACATCGGAAAAATGCAGCACCTCACAAGAATCGCGGATCGTCACCACCAGCGGCCACAGATTTTCGAGAGAACCAAATACCAGAGTGATGGGACGGGGCTGAAAGACGCACACAGCATCATTAACAAAGAACGTGCGCTCGCCTTTCAGAAAATCAACCAGGGCTTCCTCTGTCGGCAGACCAAGCAGGAGGTTATCGTTAGACGCCCGCTTCATTATGGGAATACGGCGATCAAAATCATCCCTGCTTTCCCACTCCTTCTGCCACGCAGAAGATTTTTCAGCCGGGGTTTCAGCAGGCGTCGATGAGCCTTCCACGCCAAGGGCAGAGACCAGATCTGTGAGCGTACCTTCATCTCCGATATCCCGGCCTTCCACCCATAGTGCGCGGTATAGAGCCAGGCGGACCTTGATCTGCTGCGCTACCGGCAGGTCATCCAGAGTTTCCATCAGTCGGGTTGCAGCCTCGCTGCCGGGCCGAATCTTTGGCAGGTTCACAGGTACATCCGGGGCCCGATGATGAATAGCGAAGACCTCGTTGGCGAGAAGACTCTGGTCCTCCATGGAAAAACTCGAGCCTTCCAGATCCGGCGCATGAACAATCAGACGCCATTCAATCCGATCGAGCAAATTCCAGGCGAAAAGACGTTCGTGCAGGGCAAAACAGAAAGGGCAGTTAAGGTCACCGTAGACCACAAACTCCCCTGCGGCAAGGCTCTGAAAATCAGGTATGTTCATCCTGCTTCCGCTCATCTCGCCGGCCTGATGGGGCTGAATCTTTGGATCCGTGCTGTTCATGGCCACTGCGGGACTGCCGCCGCCTTTCAAGGCCGGCCGCAGCCGGGGGGAGTTCCTTTTCGTCCTCAGGCAAACTGTTAACAATCGACGCCATGATCACCCAGGAGCGGATTGGCTCGCGGTAATGGCGGGGTAATGCTGCCCATGCGCGCGCCAGCGCCAGCGACTCGGCGGGTAAATCCTCTTTTGGCGGCAAGTGCTCTTCTGCATGTCGTGGACCAAATCCGCTGGCCAGCCATTCGGGATTAACATTCAGCCACTCTGCGATCCGAAGCAGCCGATGGCGTCTCGGCAGCGCCTCACCCTCCAAGTATTTGCGAGCAGTGGTCAGGCTCTTGGCCTCGGCCTCGCGCCGCAAAGGTTCAATCTCCACCGGCAGGCGAGACCAACTTCCCTCACGCGAGCCATATCCTGCTTCCAGCATGGCGTCAATCAAGCGCTCTGCAAAAGCCTGATGCGGCGGAACTCCCCGATCATGGATTAAATCTTTCATCTGTCAGTTTCCTCCAAGGCCGATCCAGTGAAGTACTAACATCATCTCTATTCACCTGAACTTGACACGGTTGTTCAAGCAGAGATGGAGGCCCCGACAGAATTATGAGGCAGTTGGGCTCTACTCGCGAGATTCCCGATTATTCACACGAGCGACAAGAGTCCTATCGCGTTTTTGAAAAAGCTCCGCCGAATAGGGAATCACGCATGATCTTCCATTAGCTTTCGCATAGTAGAGCGCAAGGTCGGCATTCTTTAGGAGATCATCCAGCGTCTCTCCATCTTTGCCAAATTCGGCAACCCCGGCGCTGAAGGTAATATTGACGTGCTCCGTCTTGGGAGTGTCCAACTGAAGATCCCGAACCGCCTCCAGCGCATCCTCCAGTTTTTCCGAGGCGATGTCTGCACTGCCGGAGTAGTCCACAACGCAGAATTCCTCCCCGCCGATACGCGCGAAGATGGTTTTCTCAGTCAACTGAGCCCGAACCTGGTCGGCAAAGGTCTTAAGGACGAAATCGCCGAAGTCATGACCGTATTCGTCGTTATACCGCTTGAAATGATCAATATCGAGAATACTGACCGCGCAATGAAAATCCGGCTGCCGCTCAGCCAATTCCTGAAAACGATTGAACAGCGCTCGCCGGTTGGCGGCCCCGGTAAGAGGATCCGTGTTGGCCAGAAACTGCAGTTCGCGATTGTTCTTCTCGATAATACGGACGTAGGACGAAAGTTTTGCCTCAGCTTTCACCAGGTCGGATCGATCTAGCCCCAACAGCAATAGAGGGCTTGTCTCACTGCTGGCGTCCAAACCTATCTTGAATTCAAAGGAATGACGCTTTCGGCCGATCTTGATTTCCTGAATGATTGAGCCTCCCGATTCAGGATGCAGGTCCTGCAATTGGCCACCCAATAGAGTATCGAGATCATCAAATTGCAAAGAGCCGTCCGCATTCAAACAAGGTCCAAAAACCTGCTTAAAGACAGCGTTGATTCGAACCGCCCTTCCCGGCCCGGCCTCGATCAGAACAGTCGGGAGACTGATGCTTTCCAGCGAGAAATTTCCAAAATCCATCCGAACTTCACCATTGAAACCTTGGAATTTTATTGGATGATCAGCGCTTTCTTGCCAGCAACCGCGCCTGCGATTAACTGAATATCGCCCTCTTCCACATTGAAAGCATTGAGCGTATCCAGCAAGACGGCAACCACTGCATCCCAGGCCTCCTCTGTAATACCCAAACCCTGGTGGGTTTTCTCAAGATGGCCATCATCAAATGATGCCGGCCCACCCATCGCACTCGCGAAGAACCGTGTCTGATGATCGATCAACTGAGACATATCGACACCCTCAAAATAGGGCGACAGGATATCGTTATCCAGAACACCGTCATAGAAATGCTCTACGACTTTGTGGATAGTTGCAAAACCGCCGTATTTCTCAAAAAGGCTTTGTTCCATCGATTCTCTCCACAACAAATCGGCAAACTATTGTTATTGTTGCGAAAACTCCAAACCCGTGTTCAGCTATCGCGCGTTCCTCCGGTGTTTCCTAACCCCTAACGGACTTCGCAAAATGCTTGATTCAGGCAGTTGCCGTGGTCTCGTAACGGTCGAGGTTGGCCTCGAACTCATGCAGACGCTTCCAGATCGAGCGCAATTCGGTAATCGTTGTCCAATTATGCAAGAAGAGTGAAAAGCCTCCGTGAACTCTTGAGAACGCATTGGACACCTGCACCATCACGCCCAGAGTCAGCATCCCGGTAAAGAGCCCTGGCCCCATCACGAGATACGGCACGATGGCCATGAACTGGTCATAAGAGGTAGACCAGGCATCAAAGTAGCCGTAATGAAAATACAGCCGGTGGTAGTTGCGCCGGATGTCTTTAAAGAATCCCCTGAGCTTCCCAAGGTCGGCGTAGTTGACCTTATCGTCTTCGCCCAGCACCAAATCTTTTCGAAACGCCGCTTCTACTTTTTGGTTGTTGTACTCCAGGCCCGGGAGTTTCCAGCCCACAAACCAGGAGATGAAAAGGCCCCCAATCGATATCACCAAAGCACCCCACACAAGAGATCCCTCAATATCGCGCAATATGGGAACATCCACTTTGTCTGACAAACCGTACAGCACCGGAATAAAGGCAATGAGGGTCATCACCGCCCGCACGATCTGCAGACCTAACGATTCAACAATGCGGGCGAAGCGGTTGCAGTCTTCCTGTATCCGCTGCGACGCGCCTTCAATCTCGTGCTCAACTGCACGCCAGCGGGGGATGTAGTTGAATGTGATCGCCTCACGCCAGCGCAAGCCATAAACCCGGGTGAACCAGCCTGTAAAGATCGCGAGCAGAACGTACGGGAATGCAATGACGACAAATGACGGCGTCCCCTCAAAACCGGTGGTGACGTACTGGATGGAAATCAGTTCGGTAAAGAATGGATCAATGCCCTCCTGGGGCTTATCCGAGAAACTGGCGGCGTTTTGCAAAAGATCATAAAAACGGCCGTACCACTCGTTGATGGCGACCGTCATCTGCACCTGTAGCCACAGCGACGAGATCAGCAGCGCGCCGCCGCCATAGGCCCAAAGTGCCCATTGCCGCGATTTGTAAAAGGCTTTAATCATGTTCCGTCCCAACAATCATGCTTTGGCCTGGTGAGACTCACTGAATTCAGGCCGAGCAGGGAAAAGTCCCAACATAGAATGTGAACTCTTTTACCACAGTGTCGATACCTTCGCGGATTAAAATTCGTTTAGAGTTCAGCTATAGGTCTTGGGGAATAAGTTTTGTCCGAATACGATTACATCATTATTGGTGCGGGTTCTGCGGGCTGTGTACTTGCCAACCGCCTGACCGAAGGCTCCCAGAATAAGGTACTGATTCTTGAAGCCGGACCGATGGATCACAAACTAATGGT
>JAERSQ010000120.1 GCA_016845525.1 Pseudomonadota bacterium | reverse complement strand
GCCACTGACCCCGGAAGCTTTTGGCATGTCATTGGCTTCTGCAGGGCAGGGACGTTATCTGGCCATCCTGACCTATCTGCCGGATGAACCGGCGCTCTTTGATGTGTTGGAAGAGTTTGGCCAGGCCGTGCGTGAACACTTTGCCATACCGGTTACGCTGAATCCCGGTCCCCGATATCTTCACTCGACCGGTCAACTGCACAAAGGCGGCAGTCCCCATGGCCTGTTTCTTTTTGTGCGGTCGGTGCCGGAACACGATCTTGATATCCTTGATGAGGATTTCGGGTTTGCGCATCTGAATCATGCCCAAGCGGAGGGTGACCGCGCGGTGCTGACCGATCGGGGTCGATCGGTGTGCAGTATTGAACTGGTTGGGCCAACCATGTCGTGTGCCGCGCAGTTACGCGGCGCCCTTGCGCCGATCCTGTCTGTATGAAAGCGCTGCGTGCGATTTCCTTCGACCTCGACGATACGTTGTGGGCGATCTGGCCGGTCATAGACCGGGCAGAGACGGCCTTGCACGACTACATCTGTAAAACGTTTCCCCGTATCGGCGAAACCCATGGTGCAGGTGATCTGCGGCTTCAGCGCAATGAGATTTACGAGCAGCGTCCGGATCTGGCCCACGACCTGACTGAGTTGCGCAGGGTGTCCTTTGAGTTGTTGCTTGAGCGTCATGGCTATGACCCCGAGGCGTCTCATGATCTCATCGCACGGTTTCTTGAACTGCGTCACGACGTGACGCTGTTTCCGGATGTGGTTCCGGCGCTAGCCCGGTTGAGCGAACGGTTTCCCCTGGTTGCGCTCTCAAATGGGAACGCGGATATTTCCCGGCTGGGCATCGCTCAGTATTTTCAAGGGCAGATCAGCGCCCGGACAGCGGGAGTCAAAAAACCGGATCCCGCGATTTTTGCGATGGCCTGCGATCTCCTTTCCGCCAAGCCTTCCGAAGTACTGCATGTGGGGGATCATCCTGTGGAGGATGTTGTCGGCGCCCAACAGGCAGGACTGAAAGGCGCCTGGGTCAACCGGGCGGAAGCGACCTGGTCCGAGGAGCACACCCCCCATTTGGTCGTAGAGGATCTAACGCAACTTGCAGATCTGCTCGATCAGATCGAATAGCCACTATCTAGAGTCAGATTCATGGAGCGAAATGTTGATGTCGCCATCATTGGCGCCGGGACAGCAGGCCTCGCTGCCGTCAGCCAGGTTCGACAGGCGAACAGGTCTTTTGCACTGATTAACGGCGGTGAACTCGGGACGACCTGCGCGCGGGTAGGGTGCATGCCCTCTAAAGCGCTGATCCAGGTGGGGCATGACCTGGATCGCGGCGAATTGTTTGATCGCGAAGGCATCGAGGGCGGGGAAGGATTGTCTGCCAATCTGCCGGACATTCTCGAGCACGTTCGGGACCTGCGCGATATTCTGGTAGACCGGGTATTGGGGAACAGCACCGACCAGATGGAAGAAGAGCTTCTCGATGGCTATGCGCGCTTCGTTGAGCCCGGCAGGCTGCAGGTCGGCGATGCAGTCATCCAGGCTGAGAACATCATCATCGCGTCCGGAACCCGTCCCGTTGTCCCGCCGGCGTGGGTGGATTTTAGCGATCGGATTCTCACCAGCGATACCCTGTTTGAGCAGGAAGACCTGCCGGAAGCCGTCGCCGTGATTGGTCTTGGCATTATCGGTTTGGAACTCGGTCAGGCGCTGGCGCAGTTCGGCATATCGGTGACCGGGATTGACCAGGCAGAAACCATTGCCGGACTGTCTGATCCGAGCGCCCGGCAAAGCGCGATCGAAGTGATGTCGCGGGCTTTTCCCCTGTGGCTGGGGCACGCTGCTGAACTGCAGGACGAAGCGGGACGGATTCGCGTGAGTGCCGGCGAGCAGTCCGTGGTTGTTGACAAGGTACTCGCAGCGATGGGCCGGCGAAGCAACCTGGACTGGCTGTCAGTTGAGAACGCAGGCGTTGAACTTGATGGTCAGGGCATCCCGGTCTTTGATCCAGCAACCATGCGCTGCGGTGACAGCCGGGTATTTATCGCCGGAGACATCAGCGGCTCCGATCAGGTGCTGCACGAGGCCGCGGCTGAAGGCCGTATCGCAGGCTACAACGCGGCCCGCGACGAGAGCATCGCGTTTGCCCGCAAAACGCCGTTGGCAATCACTTTCACCTCGCCAAATATCTGCACGGTCGGCACGCCGTATGACACACTCGATCCTGATCAGATTGAGACCGGCGAGATGCGCCTTGGCCCGGTAGGCCGCGCACTGCTCATGGGCGCCAACCGGGGCATTATTCGCCTTTACGCCGAAAAGAGCAGCGGCGTGCTGCTGGGAGCGACGGTGATCGCGGAAAGAGGCGAACATCTGGCACACCTGCTTGCGTGGTGCATCGGTGAAAAGATGACCGTGCTGCAGTTGCTGCGCAAACCTTTCTATCACCCGACCATGGAAGAAGCGGTACAGGGGGCCCTTAAGGATCTGCTGCAGAAACTGGATCTTCCGACGAGTCCTCCGGACGCGCCGCCAGACCTTGAAGTGCTGAACTGAGACGGCCTACCCGCTGCTAGCGCCGTATCGGGGCGACCGTATCGACAAAAGGGGGAAAATGGTTATTGGGTCGATCGGAGAAGTATCGACGCAGGGACTGGATCACCACCGGAAAAGCCATTTCGGACCAGGGAATCTCGCCTTCATCAAAAAGTTCAGTCTCAAGGCTTTCCTCGCCAGGCGCGAATTCTCCATCGCTTAATTGGGCACGGAAAATCATATAGACCTGGTTGACGTGGGGAATGTTGAACACGGCATACAGGCCGTGAATCTCTACCCGGGCACAGGCTTCCTCGAAGGTTTCGCGCATGGCCGCCTGCTCGATGGTCTCCCCGTTTTCCATGAATCCTGCGGGTATGGTCCAAAGGCCGTGGCGGGGTTCAATCGCGCGACGGCAAAGCAGTACTTTTCCGTTCCACTCGGGGATGCAACCGGTGACGATTTTGGGGTTTTGGTAATGGATTTGCCCGCAAGCATCACAGACATGCCGCTCGCGATTATCCCCCTGGGGTATCCGCATGCTGACTGCCGATGCACACTGGCTGCAGAATTTCATAAACGAACCGCTTTTTGAAACTTTTGCCACTATAGCACTGCCGATGGGTTGCTGGTGAAGTCACGAATCTGCGCCCGACGGAAGAGGCATTGAAAGTTCTGTCGCTGAGCGGAGAGAATACGACTTCGTTTGAAACAATCCTGATGGAAGTGATGCATGCCCGAAACTGATAAAGCTGTTCAGCACAATGTCTTTGGCGAGCCGCTGGCGTTGTGCTCAGAGAAACCCCTCACCGGCTGGTTCAGAGACGGCTGCTGTAATACCGATGATGCGGATGCAGGCGCACACACGGTGTGCGCCAAAGTGACCGATGAGTTTTTGCACTGGCTGAAGTCGGATGGCAATGACCTCATCACACCCCATCCTGAGTTTGGTTTTCCCGGCCTTAAGGATGGCGACTGCTGGTGTGTGTGCGCGGGGTCCTACGCCAGAGCGCTGGAGGCGGGTGTGGCCTGCAAGCTCTACCTATCGCGAACCCACATCCGTACGCTTGACCTCATCCCCATCGAGAAACTCAAGCCTCTCGCGTTGGATCTTTCCTGACACCTGCATCCTCCGAACGCAACATGCTTGACGAAAGCGCGCGGGTGATTTGTAATCCCATCCCCCGCTAGGGGCTCCCTTCAAAGGCCAGGTAGCTCAGTTGGTAGAGCAGTGGACTGAAAATCCTCGTGTCGGTGGTTCGATTCCGCCCCTGGCCACCACCTTCTATCTCCTCAACCGCCGTCTGGCCCGCGCAACCTCGACGGACAGCGCGGTCGGCCTCTTCGAGTTACTGGCAGCCCTTCCAATCACTGACGAAGTCGATGAAGGCGGCTCGCAGTCGGCGCAGCAATTCGTCACACTCGGCTTGGGTAATGGTGAGCGGAGGCGAGAGCAAAAACCAGTCGCCATATTTCCCACCGGCCGTTCGGCGCGAATAAATGATCAGTCCGTTATTGAGACCGTGGATGCGGATTTTTTCGGTGGGCAAAAAATCTGCCGTCATCGGCTGCTTGCTGACGGGATCCGCCACGAGTTCGATACCCAGCAGCAGCCCTTGGCCGCGGACATCGCCGATGATCGGGAATTCATCCGTCATTGCCCACACACGCTCCTTGAGGTAGTCGCCCACCGCGGCGGCATTATCAATGAGATTGAGTCTCTCGTACTCATCCAAAACGGCAAGCCCCGTGGCACAGGTGATCGGATTGGCGTTATAGGTGTGTGAGAACCCAAATCCCGTCAGCGTGGAGAGTTGGTCTACCAGATGTGCTGGAAACAGTGTGGCCCCAAGCGGCGCGTAGCCTGAGCCCAGCCCTTTGGCCATGACCACAATATCCGGCAGGGCATCCGGATAATAGTGAGCATTCAGGAATTGACCGGTGCGCCCCGTACCGCAGAGCACTTCGTCGAAGATCAAAAAGATGCCATGACGGCTACAGATATCACGTATCCCTTCAAAATAAGCCGGAGGCGGAACGACGCAGCCGGTGGCGAGTCCGCCAACCGGTTCAATAGCGAAAGCGAGCACGGTATCCGGACCCAACTCGTAAATTTTGGCTTCGAGCGCGTCTAGTGCGAACTGTGCGTAACTTTCCGGTGTGTGCGGTTCCGGCAGGCGGTACGTGAGCGGGGCCGGTACTTTATGACTGGTCATGCCGAAGCCGTCAAAGAAGTCTCCCAGCGCCTCATCTCCTGACATACCGAGGGTAGCGATGGTCCCGCCATGATAAGAGGGCAGACAGGTGAGAAGATGTCGTCGCTTAGGCTGGCCGGTTGCAACGACATACTGACGGACAAACTTGATCGCAATCTCCATCGCTTCACTGCCGCCGCTAGACAGGGCGACCCGCTCAAAACCCGGGCCCGCCAGTGTCGCAATCCGATCTGTCAGCGCTAGGTTCGGGCGATGCCGGGCCACCCTGGAATAGGCAAAGTCGAGTTGCTTTGCCTGTTGGGCCATAGCTTCAGCTACCCGCTCATTACCGTGTCCGATATTGCTGACCACGGGACCGGAGGAGGCGTCAATGTACTCGTTGCCGTCTTCATCCCACATATAAATACCTTTGGTGCGGGTAATTACCGGTAGCGGCACAATGTTGCTTTGTGCGTAGAACATATCCTGTGTGCCGCCGCGCAGAGGCGGTGGACCAGCGAAAGCATTGACGTCTTGAGAGCTCATGACAGGCAGGCGGCGCAGAAATTCCGATCGGTTTTGGTTGATTTGTCCGCCCGGGATTATATGATCAGGACGCGATCCAAACAGATAATCACGGCGGTTACGATGACGGGGATGATGAGGAGGACGGTGTGAATCTCACTGCGGCCGAGGTCGGCAGTCCGGTTGCCATCATTACCGGCGGCGGGACAGGGATTGGAGCGGCGTGTGCCACAGCACTTGCTGGCAAGGGCTGTCGGATCGTGGTGAATTATCAGCGCAGTCAAGAAGGGGCAAATGAGACTCTTGCGCAATGCCAGGATCTTGGCGCCGAAGCGGTGTCGGTACAGGGAAGTATTGCCAAGGATAAAGACTGCCGCAGCATTCTTGATGAGACTATCAATACCTTTGGCCGGGTGGATCTGCTTGTCAACAATGCCGGCGTTACCCGTTTTGCCGATCAGAAAGATCTGGACGCACTCGATGCCGCTGATTTTGAGCACATCATGTCGGTCAACGTGGCCGGCAGTTACCAGATGACCCGCGCGGCTGCGCCGTTTCTTAAGAAATCTGATCGGGCTGCCGTGGTCAATGTGTCGTCGCACTCAGGGATCAGCGGGATCGGCTCTTCCATGGCGTATGCGGCATCCAAAGGCGCGCTCAATACTATGACGCTCTCGCTGGCGCGTAATCTGGCACCCTTGATCCGCGTTAATGCGGTCTGCCCGGGCTTTGTGGATACGAGATGGCTGTCGGGAAAACTTTCAGATGAGGCGTTGACAGAATTCAGGGAAAAGGTCTCAGCGGCCGCGCCGTTGCAGACTTTTGTCACACCGGCCGATGTGGCCGACGCTGTGTGCTGGCTGGGACTGCAAGCGCGATCCGTCACGGGACAACTGTTGGTGATTGATGGGGGAACACACCTGACAACAGCGAACCCGCTTTAGGGTTCAGCGGAGAAGATCATGACCAATCGAGAAGACTATCAACCTGTTGACCCCTCTGTGGTGCCCCGCTTCGCGGGTCTCGCGACGTTCATGCGCACCGTCACCCGGGAGATTATCGAAGAGGTGGATGTGGGTCTCGTGGGGGTGCCCTTTGATCTGGGCCTTAACCACCGCACCGGGGCACGGCATGGCCCTGCCGGAGTCAGGGAGATGTCCCGACTGATCCGGCGGGTGCATCCGACCAGCGGCATCCGGCCTTTTGAGATTTGCAACGTGGCGGATTTAGGCGATGCGCCGGTGAATCCGATGAGCAAAGACAAGTCGATCGACATGATCAGGGATTTTTTCAGCGAGATGAAAGCCGCAAACATTGTGCCGATCGCCTGTGGCGGTGACCACACCATCCCACTGCCCATTCTGCGGGCGCTGGCGGTAGATCAGCCGGTCGGCATACTGCATTTTGATGCCCATGCCGATACGCTGGATGAGATCTGCGGCGACAAGGTGAACCATGCGACTTTCATGCGCCGGGGTTATGAAGAAGGATTGATTGATCCCAAGCGTGCCATTCAGGTGGGTATGCGCGGCAGCCGCTTTACCCCCGAAGATATCCAGTACGGCTATGACGTCGGCTACAGCATCATCACAATGGACGAGTATGAAGAGATGGGTCGCGCAGCAGCGATCCAACAGATTCAGGAAGTCCTGAAGGGCGGCCCGGTGTACATCTCGCTCGATATCGACGGCCTGGACCCGGCCTATCTGCCGGGAACCGGGGTGCCAGAAATCGGCGGCCTGATTCCGAGAGATGTGCAGGTCATCCTGCGTTCACTGCAGGGTATGGACATCATTGGCGCGGATATCAGTGAGGTGTCTCCCTGTTACGACCCCACAGGGATCACCTGTGTCACCGTCGCCAACCTGATGTTCGAGATGCTGTGCATCATTGCGGATTCGATTGCAGGTAAAAGATAAATCGTCCAATACCGGCATCCGGCGCGTCAATTAAGATCCCGGGGGAATTTTCTTTCCCATTCGCTGAAGTAGACGCGATCCTCACCTTCGAATGCCTCCAGCGATGCGCTGAAGTGAAACTCGGTTGATGTCGATTGCAGCGTGGACCGGGTTTCGGTTCGGATATCCAGCGCCGCGTCCGGCCGACGAAAACGCATCGTCCAGTGCAGATGCTCTTTATTCGAGTTGGGCTCGCCGTCAGTGATCTCGTAGAACTGTCTTGATACGGAGCCGTGCTCCCAGCCAAGATCGGTCAAGCCCACCATCCCGGTATTGCTCTCGATCCGAAGCCGTGTGATGCCGTTCGCCTCATCGCGCTCAATCTCGCGCAAGAAGGATTCGGGTCGCAGTTCCTCCGCGGACTGAGGGATTGCACTTTCGGGGGATTCAAAAGCAGTCAGATCGTCATCGCCGCTGCAGTCTGTCCTCACCGGGAGACTCAGATGACTGCTGCCGCTTTCGAGCGTCAGCGCCACGGTTTCGGGTGACGGCCAGAACAGCGGCCAGAGGGTGTTGGAGAGACTGATTCGGATCCGATGTCCGGCACTGAATGCGTGAGCAATATCATTCAACTGAAGGCGAATCTCGTATTGCTCACCCGGCACAAGTGGCTCAGGATGTTCATGACCGTTGCGGTGCGTCAGGTTCAGCACGCCGTAAGTGACACGGGTGGAGGCCCCATCAGGGGCAACGTCGTTGAGCCTTGCGACGATAAACGCATTGGGTTTATCGGACGACAGGCGAAGTCGCAGTACGGGGGCGCCGAGAATCTCAAGCGGCGTGTTTAGGGGTTCCGAATCAAAGACTAACGAGTTGCCGTCATCTTCCCGCTGGTCCGTGGGGCCATCAGGATCAAGCCCATGCGCGCACCACTCACCCTGATGCGCGCCGGTGTGCTGAGGCGTTTGAATGAGCAGTGATTGCGCGGGCTGCGGTGCATCTGACAGGGCGCGAGGGTTGAGAGCCCATTCCCTGTTCTTGATCCGTGGGCTCGGCCATGCGTTTTCGGCTACCCAGCGGCCGGGCCGGTCAGCGTAATAAGGCAGTGGTTCGGCGCTGTCCTGCATCCAGACCCGGTATTGCGGTTCGTCCATGATGCCGGTGCTTTCTCCCTTGAGCCAGTGGTCCCACCATCGCAGCGTGTCCTGCAGAAATCCGATGCGCGGCCCTGGTCGGGCAAAGTGCGGATACTTGTGTGCCCACGGACCCACCAGGCCTTTGCACGGGCTTTTCAGATTGGCCAGCAGGCGCGGGACAGCATTGGAGTAGCCGTCAGCCCAGCCGCCCACGGCATAAACCGCGCACTCGATATCCTCGTATTGCTCGCAGACCGATCCATGCTGCCAGAAGGCATCCCGGCGCTGGTGTTCCAACCAATTGAGCGCCCAGGGGTCGTTGGCTTGAAGGCGGGACATCCACAGCTCACGCCAGCGGTCGCCCACGATGGCAGGATCAGGCGGCCGTGAGTTAAAGGCAAACATGGTGGCGCCCCATGACATGTTGTCATTGATCATCACACCGCCCATGTAGTGAATATCATCGCTGTAGCGGTCATCCGTCGAAGCAATAGTCACAATCGCCTTCAGCGACGGCGGGCGGCGGGCGGCAATCTGCAGTCCGTTAAAGCCGCCCCAGGAAATCCCGATGATGCCGGTATTTCCCGAGCACCACGGCTGCGCTGTAATCCATTCCAGCACCTCAAGCGCGTTGTCCTGCTCTATCTTGAGATACTCATCCTCCAGGATTCCGTCGGATTCGCCGGACCCTCTCATATCGACGCGTACACAGGCATAGCCATGCCCGGCGTAGTAAGGATGGGTCAGCGCGTCGCGTTCGGAGGTCCCGTCGCGTTTTCGATAGGGCAGAAATTCAAGAATCGCCGGCACCGGCCTTTCAAGGGCATCCTCGGGCATCCAGATCCGAGCCGCCAATTGCACGCCATCTGCAAGAGGAATAAAGGTGTTCTCAATCTCCCGTACGTCCCTTGGAAATTCGTGCACAACTTTGATGTCGTCTGTGTCCATATTTCCTCCTGTTTAGAACGAGAGACTGACTTCTGGTTGAATCTTTAGGTCCGTGATACTACCGCGCTTAGAGACCATCACGGGGGATCTCGCCCCGCCGTGCGGGCCAATCCACTTCAAAAGATAGAGGCCGTGGACGCTTTGGACTTCGTAATGAAAGACGGCGTTGCGTACCGGGATGATGATCGGCGTCTGGGAACAGATTGCCCGGACTTCTGGGCGCCGGGCCGGGCCGGCGGGTTTTACTGACGCGCTGTCTTATCGCGCGTCCACTTGGTCAGAATATCGCGCGGGTCACCGTCGTCCCCTACGTTGTCTTCCTCACCGGGGCGCCTGGCGGTCAGTTCAATCACGTAGCCGTTCGGATCGCGAAAGTAGATCGAGTCGATGAAGCCGTGATCTGAGATGCCCCGGGATTCAATGCCCGCCTCGCGACCGCGCTCGAGCATGGGTTGAAGGTGTTGATGATCGACCTCAAGCGCAATGTGCAGATCAAAATCACGTTGCGCCTTGAAATCAAAAGGGGTGTCGGGGTCATCAAAGAAAGCAAGAAACGAACCATCGTCCATCTGAAAGAAGGTGTGCAGCACGTGGGTCTCGCGCCCGGTCTGGGTGGTGCTGATTTCCAGCGCGCCCGCAAAAGGCAGGCCCAGAAAATCTTCGTAGAAGGCGCGCGTCTCTTCTGAGTCGCGACAGCGGTAGGCGTTGTGGTGCAGTCCCTTAATCATCAGTCTGGCTTTCAGAGGCCTCAGTCCATCAGGCTGTCGGCGCGCACGCGTTGTGCCTGGGCTTCAAGATGCGCGTCGGTAACTTTACCGTAAAGCTCGCGGGTGCGTTCGACACTGCCGATCATCCCGGGCTTTTCCGCAAAGGACATGATCAGGAGCAGCCGGTCGGAAGGGCCGGTGTTTTTGGTGACCCGGTGCAGGGAAAACCGCCCGAGAAAAAGTTGTAGGTCGCCCGGCGCGAGCTTGAGGCGGGTCACCTGCCGGGCGTCACCCGAGAGCACCGCCCGCACGTCCTCGTAGCACTCATCTTCTGCATTTCTAAGATTCGGGGCATATTCAAAATGCCCGCCGCTGGCCGCGCTTTTGAGCAGCATGGTGATCGTGAACTCGTTGGTGTCAAAATGCCAATTGAACTGACTGCCCGGCGTCAGCACATTAACGATCATGTTTGAAACCGGGTCGTCATAGATATACAGCTGGTCCTTGCCGAGGCAGTCCTGAATAAATTTCATCAATGCGGGCCAGTAATAGAGGGCACGGCTGGCAGTAGAGTCATCGTAGCAGTCACTCGTGATGAAGCCGTTGGTTCGTTCGAGAAAGATGCGCCTGGGGTGGTCTTCGGCGAGCGACGCATCGTCCGAAGAGAAATACACGTTGGTTTTTTTGTTGGCAGAAAAGTACGCGAGTGCCCGGCGTTCCTGTGCTTCATCGAGTAAATGAGACAGTCCGCGGGAACTTAAAAAGCCGGGGATCACGGCGCATCCGTCTTGCTCAAGCCGGGCCCGGATCAATGAAAGCGCCTTGCAGTACCGATCGTCTTGAGGGTTATCCAGCGGGTAGCGTGCAATATCAACAAGCGACGCAGGATCAATGGGATGTTCCGGCATGGCAACTTCCTGGCGTAGTGAATGCCGCTCAGGCACGAATTATTTTCAAAGGCGGTTTCTGCGCGGCGTATTCCCTGGATGACACTCTCAGTTGGGTTTACGCAGGCACGTGACCGGACCTGCGGTTCCGTCACCAGCAACTGTCGGTATCGGCACCTGTGGCTCCCTGAACCCCAAGATGGGTCAATGTCAGGGTCGTACAGTCACTGTCATCAGTGGCTTGGGCGCCCTGGGGTGTCGCAGTGAGGGTAAAGCCGCTCGCGGACAGCGCGCCGCCGCTCGCGGCAACCACATAGTAACCCTCTGGAGAAGTCTGGCTGACCCCGCCGGCACCCACCACTGCACAACTCGCATTGTTATAGGCTGAAAACTGCGTGTAGCAGCGTTCGAGTTCCTGGGCCACTTGCAGGAGTGTACTCTGGCCATCCGCGCGGCGGCTGCGCGTGACGTAATCCGTGTATTGCGGAACCGCAATTGCCGCGAGGATGCCGATGATCGCAATTACGATCATCAGCTCAATCAGGGTAAAACCTTTTTGTTTTTTTTGCATGGCAGCACCAAGATTCTGACTAAACAGTGTAATCGATCCGGGGGTTAATCCGGGAAGAGTTGTTCCCATGAAAGCCGCCCGGTGACGGCGGTTTCGCTGGTGATCAGCAGAGTCTCTTCCATCTCGGCCCCTTCATCGGTGGCGCTGCCGGGAGTAAAGCGGCGATTGCCGATAATCGAGGGGCCCGCCGGCATGCCCTTTTCATCTTCCAGTTTCTTCCCGGCATAGGCAGTTTGCTCTTCGCCGGTTGATCCGGTTCGTCCGCTTATGCTGGTGGTATCACCGCTGACGGTAATGACGCCGTCTTCATTGAAGTCGAAAACCGGCGCATCCGGGCTGCCGCCATTTTCGGTTTTGACGGACATTTCCCATCCGCTGCCGCCGGAGGCGCAGACGCTGACATCCGGAATGATGCTGTTGAAATAGACGATCTTGCCCCGCACCAGCGCCTCGGAAACGACTCTTTCGCCCTTAGCAGGCAGGTCGATGTACCAGCCATACTGCCGGCCCGTCATTTTTTCATACTGTATTTTGAGGTAAGGATCGAGCACCCGGGCGCGTTTGCTGGCGTCGTTCAGCAGAAAAGTCTGGCTGGCGAGATTAGATCGGGTGAGGGCGCCGGTACCGTTGTCCCAGACACCGTAAAAAGACTGCGTGCTGCTGTGGGTTTTATCGCCGTCGGCGAGGAATCGGCCGGTCCCGAACAGCAGCATCAGGTTGGGCGCGCTGCCGTCGGTGACCGTCGGATGACGGATCACGGTGGGTTTGGTCGTGATCGACTGGCCGGCACTGCCGCTGAAAAAGGCTTGCTTGCCGTGTGCGAGACTCCACTTGGTATCGATACTGTTGGAAACATCAAAGGCCCAGAGGCTGCCATTAAGATCTCCCGCATAGATACGGTCTGCTGTGCCGTTGCGGTCGAGATCCACCACGGCCGGACTGAAAAGCCCATTACGGCTGGTGGTCGAGCCTGAGCCAGTCGGGATGCGCAGGTAATCATCGCCGTAGGTCCAGGCGCCGTCGAGGCCGCCGTCCAGATAAATAATAAAGAGCTGTGCTTCGCCCCCTGTGCTGTCGGTGGCGGTGTCTTCAAGGCCGTTGCCTGTGATCAACGCCCAGCGCCCGTTGTTCATGAGCGCGATCGTGGGCCGGCTGTAGGTATAACCAAGATGGGCGTCAGTCGCATTGGTAAATTCCCAGAGGACTGTCTTTGCAGCGTTGCTCTCACGAAACGTGGAGGGATCTGTCACGTCCAGTGCAAACAGACCGCGCCCACCGCCGCCCAGCGTCCCGGCAAGCACCGTGCGCCAGGTCGGGGTTTTGGTATTGGGGCCTGAAAAAAAGGCATCGCTGACGGTAGGGGTACCGTCAACATAAAGATTGTTGTGATTGAAGTTGGGATCGCTCAGGCGGTGATAGCCGGCACTGATGCTGGTGCTGAAGAGCGTGCTGGGGGCATACGCGAGTACTTCCTTACCGTCGCTCGCACGAAACCCGTGCAGAAATCCATCATTGGCTCCCACATACACCACCGGCGTACGGCCGCTTGTTGCAGAGGCATAAACCGAATACTTGTTGGCGCCGTCGGGAAAACCGCCACCGCTGTCCGGCCACGACTGGCCGGGTTTGCCCACATAAACTGCGCTCGAGTGCCAGATATCTCCCAGGGCGCTGCCCCGAACACGAAAGCCAAAGCCCTTGCCCTCGTGGGCGCGGTTACCCCTCAAGTATTCGAGTCGTGCCGTGCCTTTCGAGACGTTGCCGCGCGAGCCGTTGGGCTCCGTTCGAAGATCATGCTGCTGGGCTGATGTAATCAGGCCCCAGCGGAAGGGCACCCCGACAGAGGCGCCTTTTTTAGAGCCTAAGGTCATCATGACGCGGCTGCCATGCCCCGTCGCATCAAGTTTCCTCGCGGCGCTCCAGGCCTGGCTGCCCAGAGAACCGTCACTGTCCAATTCGTACGCGATGAGATCTCCGGACCAGTCCTTGGCGTTGAACTTGCTCTGGTAAAGCTGGCTGCCTTCCGTCAGCGAACCGGTGCTGAAGGAGACCGCAGCAGCAGAGCCCGACTGGGCGATACCGCCCGCGACCGCCTCAAGGACCGCGTTGACCGTGGCACTGGTCCCGCGGACATTATTCGTCAGCGTGCCCTTGGTTGCGTTGGTGACTACAGAAGCCTGGCCATCGGGCGCACCCGAGCCGAACACACAGGAGCCGGTCGCGGTATTGCTTCGGTAATCAATCCCGCGATCTTTGTTATAGGTATTGATTCCGGCCACGATGACGTTGTTGGCCAGCAGGGCAGCGGTGACCTCGCTCTTGTCAACAGTGGTACTCCAGGAACAGGCATCTCCGAACCAGAGGATGATCCGGCCCGCGTCGTCACGCCAGTCGACGTCATAGCCGCTCGCAAAGCCTTCGTCCGAGCACGTTCCGGCAGAGGGTTTGCCATCGTGGGCGCCAAGAGGATCAATACACTTGCCGTCGGTTTGGCCTCCGCCCGTGGCGAGTTGGTGCAGGGCAAAAAAGTTGGCCTCGGCCCAGTCGCCGCCGCACCCGCCCGGACTGCTGCACGGGCGCCACTCGTTCATGCCCCGCTGCACGAGGCTCTTGGAGTCGGTGAGTGCCTGATTGATTTTGAATGCTTTGCGTGCGGCGGTTGTGGGGTCCGAGCTGCCGCAGTATCCCCAGCGCCTACAATAATGTGGCCATCGGCCTCCTTCGCACCAGTAGCGCTTGCACCAGGACCAGGGGCAGGTTTCTCGAGCACAGAACCATGGCCCCGACATGTACTCACGGGGATCACCCCAGTAAGTGGCCACCGCGTACCGGGTATCAATACCGGCAAAGCGCGCATCGCCTCCCGAGATGGCGTCCAAAATGGTTGAGGCATTGCGTTTGGTGTTGGTGATCGGCCCGCCCATGCTGCCGGTGTTGTCCATCAGAAAGACCACGTCAGCACGGCAGGAACCGGCATCGGACATCGACTGCGCCTGCACTATCGCCGATGAGATGAGCAGGCCGAGCGCGATTGACAGCCGGGCAACCGCCTTCAGGGGGCTGGATGAAAAAAAACGCATCACAGTGCCAGCACCGGGTTATCCGCGAAGATCACCTGCTGTCTGTCCGGAAAGGCAAAACCGTCCATGGACTCAACCGGGATCTCGGAAAACAGCGTGACACCGATGGTGTCGATGACGCCTGCATTGGTGCAGATAAATTCCCAACCGGCACTGATCCCTGGTCCGGCGCCTGCGTTCCCCAAGTGCCGGATCACATCGGCTTCACTGACTTCGCAGCCGGCAGCCTCGGGAAGTAAAAATGCGCGAGACACGTCACGCAGCGCAACGCTTAACGCTTGGAGTCGGGTATTGGCGGCGCTCGCCGTTGCAGCCACTGCGGCAGCGGGAATGTCGGCGGTCAGCAGCAGATTGGCGCCGATACGTGCCGCAGTGACGGTAACGCGCCCGGGGGCGCCCGATTGCGCCCAGCCGATGCTGGTGCAGAACAGGCAGACCGTGACAGAGATGATCAGTCGCTTCATATACCTCATCCCGGGGGCGGTAGATGATAAACCACCCCGTCCCGGTGTGTGAAAACGGCCGGGCTTGCCGACATGGCCGGAGGCACTGGCAGAGTGGATTATTCGGGTTTCAGCTGATCCCAGGACATGCGCCCGGTAACAGTAGCATCAATAGTAGCAATCGTGCTCACATCCATCTGGGTGCCTTCTTCTCCCGGGTGTTGTGCTGTCTGTGTGCCGGTGGTGTAGCGTTTGTCGCCAATGATGGCGGGGGCCGCCGGCAGTCCCTTGCTGGAAGAGAATTTCTCTCCGGCTGGCGCATAATCCGAGCCATCGTACGAAACCGTGTCCCCGGTGAGGAGCACCTCACCGTCATCATTGAGATCAAACTGCGGCGAATCCGCATCCGGGTTGGAGCCGTTGCTTGCCTTGACCGACATGAGCCAGCCGCTGCCCCCAAACGCGCAAGGGCGGTCATCCGGAATCTGGGTATTGAAGTAAACGATACCGCCTCGGATGAGGTAGTTCGACACCACCCGTTCGCCGGCCTCAAGATCAAGATACCAGCCGTATTCCAGGATGCCCCCGTCGGTGCTGTAGTTGACATCGTTCTCGCTGATAAGACGCACCGAAGCCGCAGTGCCGGACAGGAGAGACTGCGCCTGAAGATGGGCGCGAAGGCGGTTGCCGATACCCCGGTCCCACACGCCGTAAAAGCTCTGGGTATCGGTACTCGCCTTGTCGGTTTCCACCAGATACTGACCGGTACCAAAAAGCACCATCACATTCGGATCCGGTCCATCACTGACGCTCGGATGGCGGATGACCTGCGGCTTTGTGGTGATGGGCTGGGGATCGCCAGCAGGGTTGATAGCATGAACCAGCGGCTGACCGCCATGCGCAATGCCCCAGGATGCGGAGCTGGCGCCGCTGAGGTCAAACGTCCAGAGCCCCCCGTGCAGGCTGCCGGCGTAGACCCGGTCGGCAACCCCGTCGGCATCAAGGTCAATGACCGACGGGGTCGACAGCCCGTCCGGGTCGGAAGGAGATCCCGAAGCGGTGGAAATGCGCAGGTAGTCGGAGCCATAGGTCCAGCTGCCGTCCAGGCCGCCGTCAAGATAAAGCACGAAGAGTTCTGCGTGACCATTGCCGGTGTTGCCGTAGCCGTTACCGACGATGGCCGCCCATTTGCCGTTGTTCAAAAGCGCGATGGTCGGCTCGCTGAAGGTATAGCCAAGATTGGCGTCATCGGCGTGACTGAACTCCCAAAGCACGGTTTGCGCCGCCTTGATTGAGGTATCGGTAAAGTCATCGGGATCCGTCACGTCAAGCGCGAAGAGGCCCCGACCTCCCGCGCGGTCGGTACCGAGCAGGACGGTACGCCAGGCAGCGCTGCTTGAGCCGGCGCCTTTGATGAAAGCATCACCGACCACCGGTGAGCCATCCACAAAATAACGGTGACTGTAGTCAGGATCGGTCAGATAGTGATAGCCGCTCTCGAGATCCGTTTTTGCCAGATGTGCGGGGTAGTAGGCAAGTACCTCGACCCCGGTGTCTGCATCGAAGCCATGCAGTGCGCCATCGTTGCCGCCGGCATACACCGTGCCTGAACGGCCGGCCACGGCACTCTTGAAGTCCGAGTAGTGTTTGCCGCCGCCGTAGTCGAATGCGCCGGTATCCGGCCAGCCCAACTGCGCATCGCCTACAAAGACCGGCTTTGAATGCACAATGTCACCCAGAATGCTGTCGGCGTTGCGGGACCTGAAATCATAGAGCGAAGCGGACGATTCCTGGTTCCGGCTGCCAAGGAGATAGGCAAGCCGGGCAGTTGCCTGATCGGTGGCCGGCGCTTCACTGGTGCCGTCAGGATCTGTCTGGTAATCAGCCAGAAGATCAGCCACATCGAGCGTGTTCTTCATCAGCACGCCGCTGGCAAGAATGGGATTCCAGCTGTAGGCTATGCGGCTTGCGGTCGTCGGATCATCGAAGAAGGTATCGGTGAAGGTTTCCTTGGCGGACCATTTGGCGAAGGTTGAAACCGAACCGTCTTCGGCAAGATCAAAGGCCAGAAGATCGCCGGACCAGTCAGAGGAATTGAACTGGGTCAGAAAAAGCATGCTGTCCGCCTCGATAGCGCTCGATGAGAACCCAGCCCCGGCAGCGGCACCGATCTGGTCGGTTATATCACGGGCGATATCGGCAAAGGCCTGATTCAGGTCCTCGGTGCTGTCTGCTGTGAAATACAAGCCCCCGCTTTGCTCGGCAGTATCACTCAGGAGAGGATGGTCGATGGCAAAGCCGACGGTATAGGTCACGACGTTGTTGGTTGCGCTTTCTCCGTCGAGGTCGTCGATGTCGGGCCTGAGGTCAAGCTCATACAGCGCCTGTGCCACATCATCGAGATAGTCACTGCCGGAGGTGCCGTATTCCCGATCGCTTTTACGGTCGTAGGCTCCACAATCACCCTCGGCGCAGTCGCCATCGTAATCACGCAGCCCACTGTCCGCGCTGATGTTGTTGTCATAGTAGGGCTCACCGTCGGTCAGCAGTACCACAAAGTTTTTTTGGCACCAGTAACAGATGGGTGAGTGGCCCGATACCCCGGCCGACAGGGCAGGCGTGTCGTGGAAAATGGTGTCGTCATCTTTTGTGCTGGCAGGTCCGCCCGGATGCAGCGTCAGTGAGCCGTCGTATTGTCCGTTCACGCTACAGGCGCTTTCCTGATTGCCCGGATTAATGGTGCCGGCGAATCCGGTGAAGTAGCGGCCGATGTCGTGCAGGGCCTCTGCCAGCGGTGTCCAGTTTGACGCCGTGAGGTCATCGATGGCCGCCCTGATGGCAGTTTCGTGGGTGGCAAGATCCGCTACGCCGTGATGGATTCTCGCCCCCAGGCCTCCGTTGAATCCGGCCACACCCACCCGCACGTTGCTCATGGAATCCAGCAACTGATGAGCCGCAAGTTGCGCTGCTTCAATCCGGTTGATCGCGGCCGGTTTGCGCGTGGCGCCTGAGCCGAAGGGATTGCCGCCGTCATAAGGGCCGAAGTACCAGTTCAAGTAGTTGCCGCTGTACTCGGCTGCAAAGCCTTCGAGGTAAGCGGAGTAGGTTTGCCCCGGGTCAAAGCAGTACTGCGGGTCTGAGGCGTAGTAGTTGAGATCCCCCCATTCACCCCAGCCGCCGAAACTCATGTCCGGCTGATACCAGTAGAACTGGGCGTAGCCGTCCCACAAGCGGTACTCGGCATAGAGGATTCCCACTGAAGCCGAATTCAACGTGGTCGCGGCCGGGCAGGAATAGGTGATATCTGAATCAAAAGGCGCACCCGGGGCGATGGCCTCCATCGAGCCCGAATCATCCAGCAGCAGCATGACATTGGCCTTGGTGATCCCCCCAACAAAAAGCGGCACCTGTGCCGGTGTCGTAACCCCGGCGTTTGCCGGCAGACTGGTAACGAAGGTAACGCTGATGCCGATGAGGGCGGCTTTCAGTGTTTGATGCAAAAGATCCATATCGACGCCGGGCGTCAGTACGCCCTCGCATAATGGCTGCGCAAAATGGTCTGGGTATTGTCGCTGCCGCCAGTGCCGCGGGCTGTGATGCGGTAGATCACTGACGTTTGGGTGAGATCCGTCTCGCCGTAGCCCCCGATATTGAGCGAGCCTTCGCCGCCGCTTTCACCGACTTTCTTGATCATATACCGCGGCGCGCTGGTCACGCCGGCCGGTGCACTAGACAGGGTTCTTGAGTTGCCGTCGTCCCAATTGGTGCCGAAGGGCGCCGGCTCCAGATTACTTTCCGCTGTCCCCTGTGCATAAAGCCCTGTTCCTGTTGCCGTGAATGCGCTGTCGTCGGCCTGACTCTCGATAAAGGCTTCTGCTCCGCGCAGGCCCGCCTCGGCCGCCTCAAAAGACAGGTTGATGTCACGGCTTGCGCCGGCCATTTTTTCTTCGAGCAGGGTAGTCCGCATCAGTGCCATGGCAATAATGGTCAGCATGACCAGCACCACCAGGCCGATGATCAGAACCCAGCCCTGTTGGCTATGTGGATCGAAAATACGGGTTTTCATACGCTTACATCCTAGCCTGCTTTATTGCGCAGCGTGATGGTCGTGGTAAAGACCTTGCGCAGGTATTTATCGGTGCTCCCCGGTGTGACGGTGATGCCGTTAAAGGTATAAGGCGAAGGTTCTGTGGTCAGATTGTTATTGATGGAGCGCACGAGCACAGAGATGCGAACGCTCACGATGCGGTCAATATCAAGACCCGAGGCGCCAAAGGTCACGTAGCGGTTGGCAGTTCCGTCTCCATTGGCGCCGTCGGTGTCAGCATCGGTATCTTCACCGTAGAGGATCTGCATATTTTCGATTCCCTCGAGCAGTTCATCACCGTTGCCTGCACAAGTCTGCCCGGGGGCCGGATTAACGAGGCGCCGCAGTGCGGGCTGTGCCGGATCAGCGCCGGGACCGATGCAGAAGGTCGCCTGCCGGGCTTCGTAAACCCGGGCGCCGGCTGCGTACGCTTTGTTGAGGTTGGGTGAGACATTGGCACCCGCACCTGCCGCGTGGGCGAGGGCTGTTCCGGAGATGCCGGTTATCTGAAAGAGATCCCCGTTTTCGCAGTCACTGATCAGTACGGCGGTGCCGGTGGCGAGAGCACTGGCGCTATCGACCGTGATCGTGCCGCCGGTTCCTGACATGTCGGATGTCACCAGGGCGCCGCTGCCGGTCGCACTGCGAAAGGTGAGGCTGTCCGAGCTGTTCAGCCCGTCGTCAGATGTGCCGGTGATGTGTCCGGCGCCAACATTGATATAGGCGTCGCTCGTTGCCGAGATACCGTTGGTCAGTGCGGCGTCGCTGTAACATCCCCAGAAACCCGCCACCCGGGCATCGCGGCGGATGAATTCAAGCGCAAACCGGCCGTTTTCCTGAACTCGGGCAAGACCCTCGTTGAAGCGGTACATTCGACTGGCGTCCACGTAAACCTTGAGCATCGCCACCGTCACCAACAGTCCGATGACAAGAGCGATCATCAACTCAACCAGCGTGACGCCCCGCTGGCGATGAAGTCCACGATTGTCCCTTGGAGTGGCCCGCATTTTGCAATCGCGCATCATGGTTGGAACTCGAAAACAAAACTGTCGTCCGCAGTACCGTCGCGGTCATCGTCCCAGGTCAGGGTGATGGTATAGGTGGTGCCGGACCTGCCGACAGTGCCGCTGCCGCTTGGAAGCACAGCCGCGTTCATGCTGTTCCACGCCCAGCCATCGTATTGCGCCATCTGCGCCGGGTTACAGCCACTGGCGATACACCCGGGGTCGCTCCCTGTTCCGGAAACCGAGTCGTAGTTGCCGGCGTCAATCCCCAGGCGGTTGGCCCGCATCCGGTCGGCCATGTCGTAGGCCTGACTGGACGCATAGGAGCGGTGCAGTGCGCTGGTGTTGTACTGCAGGCCCTTGGCCATCAGCGCGGCCAGAGCCAACAGGCCAAAGGAAAAGATGACGAGCGCAATCAGCACTTCCAGCAGGGTGAAGCCTTGGCTGTTGTTCGTCTTCATGTGCCGCAGCTGCTGAGGCCGGACCCGGCAGCATTGGCGGGAAGTACTTTCACTCGTCCGCTGGCACTGACGGCGATGGCCCGTGCTTTGTCACCATATCCCCGACTGTCACAGAGTGCAAAAGAGCCCGCGAGTCCGCTGCCTGCGATACTGGTTGAGCCGCCATCGTGTCGAAACGAGATATAGGTCGTGAAGGCAGCGGATCGCAGCGTATTGTCACCATCAAGAGCCGCTCCGATTCCGATAACGGCTTCACCGCTATCGAGTGCAGCGTTGGCATTGACATCGATAAACACCACCCAGCCGTTTTCCCAGTTGCTGTCAGCACAGCCTCCGGCGGTACCCGGGCAGACCGTCACGCGGGTTGCGGTGCGCATCGCTTCTGACCGGGCCTGGGTGAGCTGGCCGATGAAGTCACTGGTCTGGCCGCGGATACGGTTGTTGAGCACAAAGTCACCAAAAGCCGGAATGCCGATAAGCGCCACGATGCCGATGATAGCGATCGTCACCATCAGTTCGATCAGGGTAAATCCCGATACGCAAACAGGGCGACGGAAAAAAGAATCCGGTTTCGTTACCTTGAGTCCCAAGACGTTCAACTTTGGCATGGTTTAAACGATCTCCCAGCATAAGTCTGCCACAAGGTCTATACAGTGATGGGGCGCACGTTTTGCCCCGGACAGTAGCGTCGGTAAGAACACAGATAGAGTCCGATTAATGGCAAAATACCGGTTGAGCTTCTGTCCGAATCCGCCTGCATGATCGTCAGCGTTGTCATTCCTGTGTACAACGAGATTGGCACGCTTGCCAAGATTGTTGCGCGTGTGCAGAACGTGCCCGTTTCGACCGAGATCATCCTGGTGGATGACTGCTCCTCTGATGGCAGCCGGGAATTGGTGCAGACCCTGGCCGCAAATGACGGGGTCGAGGCAGTACTGCATGAAGTCAACCAGGGCAAGGGCGCCGCGTTGCGTTCCGGGTTTGCCGCGGCTACCGGTGATGTCGTGCTGGTACAGGATGCCGACCTTGAATATGACCCAGGGGATTATCCGCGGCTGCTGGCGCCGATCGAAACTCATGGGGCAGATGTGGTCTATGGCTCGCGTTTTGCTGGAGGCGATTCTCATCGGGTGCTTTATTTTTGGCACTCGGTAGGAAACCGGGTGCTCACGATGCTGTCCAACATGATGAGCAACCTTAATCTCACCGACATGGAGGTGTGCTACAAGGTGTTCCGACGCGAGATCATTCAGAGCCTACCTCTGCGCGAGGACCGCTTTGGGTTTGAGCCGGAGGTGACGGCGCGTCTTGCCCGGTACCGCAAACCGGACGGCAGCCGCCTTCGGATTTTTGAGGTGGGGATCAGCTACGCCGGGCGTACCTACGAGGAAGGCAAGAAGATCGGGTGGAAAGATGGTCTTCGTGCGATCTGGTGCATCCTTCGCTATAACCTGATCCGTGACTGAACGGGCCGGCCGCGTCTCTCGGACCAACCCGTTGCTGGCAACCTGCCGGTCCGGGTCTTAGCTCTGAATCTTCCAGCTGCCGTCTGCCTGGCGACAGGCCGTACCGTAACCCTGCTGGGTTTCACCGCCGACCTGAATTTCTGTCGTGAATTCACGGCACGGCGTGCCGTCTGATTTCACCACGGTCGCGGTCGGAGTTGCCGCGCCGCCATTGCCGGAGTTGGGGTTCTGCCAGGTCGTCACCGCGCCGTCCTTGGTGGATTCAAGTGAGTATTGAAGATTCTGTGCGGCCAGCAGGCGGTCGCGTTCATCCAGCTGGGCGCCGATCTGATCGCCGATGACTGCGCCGAAGAGAATTCCCAGAGCGATGGCCCAGCCTTTGTCCGAGTGCCCATCACCCAGTGCGGATCCGAGTACCCCGCCAATCACAGCCCCAGCTGCCGCGCCCTGTTCCTGTTTGGTGGGAGCCGTGCTGCAGCCCGCTATAAGCAGCGATGCGCCGAGCACGACTGCGCCGATTGTTCTGGTTTTCATGGGGTGATATCTCCGGTTGGGTTTGTCTTGATGTCGCAAAAATTCTAGACCCCGCGCTGGTATGGAAATGTGACGGCCGTCACCTTATCGGCGTACCTGGACCACAAAATCTAAAATTCCAGTTCGTCTTCGATCGCACTGATCCCCGCAAATGCGCACAGGTCATCCATGTCGCCGCCCGGGGCGCCCGAAACGCCGATGCCGCCCACCAGCGAACCCGCGGCTTCGATAATCACGCCGCCACCGACCACCACCACACCGGGCAGATGCCTTATGCCGGAGGCTGGCTGCCCGTGATCTGTCACTTCAACCATATCGGTGGTGTTGGTGCGGAATCCGACGGCCGTTCTGGCTTTACCGATAGCGGTACGAACCGTACGCGGGCTCGCGAGTTGGTCCCGCAATACGACCTGGACCCCGCCAAATCTGTCCACCACGGCAATGGTTGCCTGAAAGCCTTCGTCACGACAGCGCTCGAGTGCTGCCTGGGCCGCGGTGAGCGCAGTCTCGGGTTTCAGCATCTCGAATGTGACGGTGCCTTCCGCTGCGAGAGCCTTGATCGGTGTGGCCAACAGCACACTGCTGATCGCCAGAATACGAAACAAACGGGTTGTCATATGGAGCCTCTTTTTCGTCGTTAAAAATGCTAACACCTCGATGCCCGTTTCGGGGCGGGCAGTGAGAGAACTTTTATTACGATTGGTTAATGGTTGGGGTTAAGTATGGCGTGATGTCGTCAGTTCGGTGACGTTTTACTGCAAATGATCGAAAAACCGGGTTGTCCGCTGTTCCTGATGACATCAATGATTACACCAACACAGGTTTGTTAATCCCCCAGCATAGCGGCTATCTCGCCAGAAAACACCAAAGCCGGAAAACCGACAAGCCCATGACTTTTTTGTGAAAAGGAGGCTTAATAGCAATAAGCTCGGATCACCATTTGATGGGCGAAATCCGGCATGGTTGCTTGTAACTACAACGAGGGGAAACAGATGAAAATGAGTCGGCGCGCCGCGTTGGCGACTGCCTTGCTGGCCGCAGGTTCCTGGTTGATGCCAGGGCGGCGTTTTCCTGTTGGGGACGTTCAAGCAACAACCGGATCAGGAGAAACCGTTGTGGTAATCGGAGCGGGGATGGCGGGACTGTCAGCGGCCAGGCGTCTTACCGCCAACGGATACCGGGTGATTGTGGTGGAGGCTCGTGATCGACCTGGTGGGCGCATGTGGACCGATTACTCTCTCGGAACGGCAGTGGATCTGGGCGCCGCTTGGATTCATGGCGACTCTTCAAGCAACCCGCTCATGAAGATGGTCGCCAAATATGGCTTATCGACTACGGCCACCGAGTGGGACGAAGCATGGCTTTTTGATATCGGGTACGGGGAGATCGAGGATGAGAGTTATGACGCGATTTGGAGGCGGTCAGAGAGTATCATCGAACGCCTTTACGAAGCGCAGTCCACTGCGTCCAGCAAGCGCTCTGTCGCAGATGCCCTTGCCCCAATCCTGAAGGGACTTTCAGGAGATCCGATTGTAAAGCGGGGCATCCAGTGGTTTCTTTCAAGCCAGATCGAGGTCGAATATGCCACCAATTTTGACCAGCTTGCACTAAAGCACTGGGACATGGATGAGAAGTTTGGTGGGGACGATGTCATCGTGAGCGGAGGTTTCCAGAAGATCGTCGAACCGCTGTCCGACGGGCTGGATATCCGTTATGGACATGTTGTCGAGAAGGTGTCGTTTGACGGGTCCGGTGCAAAAGTGACTACCAGCCAGGGTGTGATTGAAGCAGATCGCGTGGTGGTCACGCTTCCGCTTGGCGTACTTCAGCAGGAGCGGGTCCAGTTCGAGCCCCAACTGCCAGAGGCCAAGAGAAGCAGTATCGGCCGCCTCGAAATGGGCGTCATGAACAAGATCGCGCTACGATTCTCAAAACGTTTCTGGCCAGAAGATGCTCATCGACTGGGCTTGCTCAACAGTTCCACAGAGAACCTGACGGAGTACTTCCCTCTGACTCCCCACTCAGGGCAGCCGGTGATCGTGGGATTGACCCGGGGTCGACACGCAAAATCAATCGAGAAAGCCAATAAAGAAGAGGCCGTCCAGCAGGCGTTATCGGATTTGAGGTTCATGTTCGGCAGTGCGGTGCCGTACAAGGCAGTTGATTCTGTGGTGACCGGGTGGTATTCAGACGAGTTTTCCAGTGGCGCGTATTCGTCTATCCCGCCAGGCGGATCTTTCTCTGATTACAGAACACTTGCCAAACCGCTGGACGGAAAGGTCTTTTTCGCCGGTGAGGCCACCCACGCCACATATCCCGGTACGCTGCATGGGGCCTACTTATCGGGTGAGCGTGCGGCAAAGGAGATCATGAAGCAGACAGGCGGTACTGATGCCGGGACAGAAGATGCCGATAGTAATCGTTGAGGACTGCGCCGAATCGGACGTGTCCTGCTCCCCGTGGTGAAGCCAATGACCAGTGTCCGCGTTGTTCTTACTGTCGGAGTAGCCGTATTTGTCTTCGTGATCGGAGGATTGGTTGGCGGGCTATCTATCTGGGGTGGGGTGACTTCCGCATTGGAGTTGACCCGCTCGTCCCAAATCCAACAGACGGCTAAGCTCGCCGAGACTGTCAACGCGTTTGTGCAAAAAGTTGAGCAGGATGTTCTCACCATCGCCGATGTGTTGAGCGAAAGTGCCCAGGAGCTTGAGAATCGGGCCGTCATCCATGTGCTCAAGCCATTTGCCGAAAACAAGGAGTACCTCAACGACATCACGCTTGTGCGCAAGAACCGAACAAATGTGTGGGTCGGTCACTGGCAGGGGCGAGTTACTGCCGAGTTGAATATAGAGCTCGATGAAGAGGACTACCGGTATGCCATCCGCGGAAGGCCCGGCGATGGTACCGAAGGGTTCGATGATGTCTATCTTGAGACTACTGACAAGCGTCCTGTGGTTTCTTATACGAAGCATTTCTCGGATTGTTGCGGAACGCCCGTGGGAACGCTTTATCTCGATATTGGTCTTGCTACGCTATCGGAAGCCCTGTCTCAAGACCAAGGTAAAGACCAGCGCAGCGTATTTGTATTCGATTCAAGGGGAGTCGTTATCGCTCATCCGTCAATGATCGGGGCGGACGCGTATAAGGTGTTCCACCGGCTGCCCAGAATTTCAGACCTGGATGATCCAGTTGCCTCTGCCGTGCTCAAAAAAATTCAGACAGAGGGAGTTAATTTTTACGATATTCAGGTCCAGGACGAGCCCTGGCTGGTGTCCGTTGCCCGAATGCAGGCTATCGACGAGAAGGCATGGTATGCCGTTTCGGTTGTTCCGCGACGCGCGGTGCTCGGCCCTATGATTGATCGGGCGTGGATGGTGGGGATCATTGGCCTATTGATTCTTGTTGCAGCTGTTGCAATTGCATGGGTAATGGGCCGATCCATTTCAACTCCTGTATCGCGTCTTGCGCTTGCGGCGGATGCGGTTCGCACTCTCAATATTGAAATGCCCACGGAGCGGGTCAGCCGGTTTTCTGAACTGAATTCGGCTGAGCAGGCGTTTCGGGCGATGCTGACGGGCCTTGAGGTCTTCATCCGGTATGTCCCTAAGAATCTCGTCCGCCGGCTGATCCAGCTGGAGTCGAAGGGGCGAGGGGTAGAAGCTGAGGAGCGAGAGGTCACGATTCTGTTTACTGATATCGCGGGCTATACCTCGATATCGGATGGAATGGATCCAAAATCGCTGGCAGAGCTGCTGAATAACTACTTTGAGGTGCTGGTCCAGCCGGTGACAGGCCGGGGAGGAACCGTGGATAAGTTTATCGGCGATGCATTGATGGCGTTCTGGAATGCGCCCGATCATCAGGAAGATCATGCCGATCTGGCACTTGCCGCGGCGCTTGAGATCCAGAAAGTCACCCAAGCTTTCAACCATGAGCGCGTGGCAAAGGGAGAAAAACCGCTTGTGACCCGCATCGGTGTCCATACCGGCCGTGTTCTGGTGGGCAATATTGGTGCCAGTGAGCGGATGAATTACACGATTGTCGGTGACGCGGTGAATACCACTGCCCGGCTGGAAGCACTGGGTAAAGATATTGGCGAGACCTTGTGTATCTCCAGCGATACCCGTGAGGCAGCGCAAGCCGACTACGCCTGGCGCGAGGTGCATCGTGTGACGCTGAGGGGCCGCAGCCAGGAAACGCAGGTTTATTCGATTGATTTAGTATGATCCAATCTACAGCGCCCTGAAGACTATCCACAAAGAGGCGCACACTATGTCTGACTTTAATTCCTTCCGTAACGCTGTCCTTGAAAACGATGACCTTCAGGATGAAGTGATGTCTATAGTAAACACCGCCGCCGCTAATGGCACAGGATTAGAAGAAAACATTGTGACCTTGGCTAAGAATCACGGGTTTACCGTCACCGAAGATGAGGTGACGCAACACGCTGATTTTCTAGGTCAAGATGGGGATTTGACTGACTTTGAGTTGGAGATGATCAGCGGGGGTGGTAGGGGCGGAGACGGAAATTGCAGCGACCTCCGTCTTAAAAAGGACATCAAACCGCTTAAATCGGCCTTATCTACCCTAGGTAAGTTACAAGGTAAATCTTACCGCTGGAAAGATAACAATGAGCCTGATATCGGCCTTATTGCCCAAGAACTGGAAAAAGTCATACCAGAACTCGTTAAAACCGATGACAAGGGTTATAAAAGCATTGTCTATCAGAAACTCACCGCTGTCTTAATAGAAGCAGTGAAAGAACAACAACAGGAGATTAACCATCTGTCTGACCGAATCGCCTTATTAGAAGGCATCCCTAAAGTGGCTAACTACTAGGAACCCCATGACCGACTTTCAATCCTTCCGCAACGCTGTCCTAGAAGATGATGATCTTCAAGACGAGGTGATGTCTATCATCAACACAGCAACCCGTAATGGCTCAGGACTTGGCGATGGCATTGCGACACTGGGCATGAAGCACAATTACTTTTTCACATCAGAAGAAGTCTATGCCCACGCTGACTTCCTTGGGCAGGATGGTGATCTGACTGACTTTGAGTTGGAGATGATTAGTGGGGGCGATCGCGGGGAGAACGGCGACAGTTGACGACCAGTGTGTTGATGGCGGTTAACCCAACCGCTTAACCAAATCCTCCGCCCTCAGATGCGTATAGCGCAATGATCCCGCTCGCCGCGCGGCGGTTGTCCGTAGTTTTCTTTTATTCACCACTAGAGAGATAAGTGATGAGGGCGCGATCAAGGAGAAGACTGGGGATCACTGTCCTTTTGATCGCTATTCTCGCTATCGGTGCTTATCTGTTTCGGGGCCACATTAGTTATCTCTGGCTACAGAGCGTCACTGTTCCGCGGATGAATTCATTGTTCGTGACGCAAGCAGACAGTGTGGACGTTTTTGAAGCCAGGGTTGTGCAGAAGATTGCGCATAACCCGAAGTACTTCGTCCAGGGGCTTCAGTTTGATGGCGATATTCTCTGGGAAGGGACAGGATTGTATGGTGAGTCCAAGTTAATCAAGCAAAGATTTAATTGGACTGCTGGAACCCTTGAGCCTCTTTACGAAAAGGCGCTGTCTTCTGATGACTTTGGCGAGGGTCTTGCCGTTCTCAACGACATGCTCTACCAGCTTACCTGGAAAGCTGGGCGCGTCTATCGCTACGATCTCTCTGGAAAAGAACCTTTGTTAGTCGAGTCATTGCGCAACGACAGGGAAGGGTGGGGTTTGACGACCAACGGCCAGTCGCTGATTGCGTCGGACGGCTCAGCCTTTCTGACTTTTCGTTCCATTACGGATTTCTCGGTGGAGCAAACGATTGAAGTCCGGTTTCAGGGAAAAGCCATAGATCGCCTCAATGAGCTCGAATGGATTGACGGGAAAATTTGGGCCAATGTCTGGATGACGCCGTTTATTGTGGTGGTTGACCCCGCGACCGGAAACGTGACATCGGTGATTGACTGCCGGAACCTGGTTGAGGATGCCAGGGCGTCCAACCCGGATATTGACGTATTGAACGGAATTGCGTGGGATGCCACCAACCGTGAGCTCTACCTCACCGGCAAACTCTGGCCGTGGATCTATAAAGTCACTCTGGACAAAAAAACATCACCCTAGGACAAAGGTGAGAGGTTACCGACCTGGAGTAGAGTACTGTCAGTGTGATGCAACAGGGCGTTACCGAAGTGAACAGCCTGGTCGAGATTCTCCTAAACAGACAGATCCAGGCGCCTTCAGGGCACGCTTTTTCTTTTGTCGAGAATGAAGATCGCGTCACCCGGCTGAGCAACACGCAGCTTTTGTCGGCAGCCTCGACTGTGGCGCAGTCATTGTGTGAACACACCCGGGCGGGTGATCGAGTGGTCCTTCTTGTGCCTGAAGGGGTCGAGTTTATCGCCGGGTTCTTTGGTTGTATTCTGGCGGCGCGGGTAGTCGTTCCGACTTATCCCCCGTTAACCTCGCGGGTAAACCGGGCAACGTTGCGTCTGCATGAGTTAATAATGGATGCGGCGCCGGCGGCGTTTCTGACTACGCCAGACCTCGCCGGCCGCGTTAGTACGCTCCTTGACCAACTTGGAAGCCATCGCGCCCCGGTGGTTGAGATTGACTGCGCCTTGCACGGGGAAGATCTTTCGCCTGACGGCGCTTTTACAGCGTCCTTGGATTCTGTCGCGATGATCCAGTACACCTCCGGGTCCACCAGCAGACCAAAAGGTGTGATGCTGACCCATCGCAACCTGATCGAAAACGCTCGGGGTATGCAGGCACACGGTAAATTCGATTCAGACAGTATCAGTTTTTCCTGGCTGCCGCCTTACCATGACATGGGTCTCATCAGCGGACTGGTGCTCCCCCTCTGCGTGGGGTATCCAGGCATCCTGTGCGCATCAAGGCGTTTTCTGACCAGGCCGGTTTCGTGGTTTGAATCCATTAGCCGGTTCAGGGCAACAGTTACCGGTGCGCCGAATTTCGCTTTTGATTACTGCGTCGATAGGATTCATAACCATGAGCTGGAGAACCTGAATCTTTCAAGCCTGAAGGCCGTATTCAATGGGTCGGAGCCGATTCGGGCACAGACCCTCAAGCGTTTTTCCGAGCGCTTTGAATTGATCGGGCTGAATCCTGATGCATTGTCGCCCGTGTACGGGCTGGCAGAGGCAACGCTCATGGTGTCCGGTATCCCTGCTGAGAAACCCTACACGGTGCGCGCCTTCGACAGCGCCATGCTGAAGAAAAATCTCGCGGAGCCGGCACAGCAGGCGACAACCGCGACGACTCTGGTCAGTTGCGGTACGCCGCTGGCCAATATCCGGATCTCGATCTGCGACCCCAAATCAGGCGATCCCCTTGAAGAGGGGCGCGTCGGCGAGATTTGTATTGCAGGGCCAAGCATCTCGCCCGGCTACTTCAAGACGGGTCAGATTTCAGACGGCAGCGACCTCGAAGACCAAGACCATGCACCGCACCGCGAGGGGGTCGCGACGGGAGATCTTGGATTCATGTCCGCGGGTGAGCTATTTGTTACCGGCCGGCTCAAGGATCTGATTATTTCCCGCGGGCGGAATATTTATCCCCAAGATATAGAGTGGTCGGCAGGATTTGCTCATCCGGCAATCAATCGTTACCGGGTATGCGCTTTTTCCATTGATGACAGCTTTCGGGAGCAACTCTGTATCGTCTGCGAGGTGAACCGGACGGATATCCGGCGTCTGGCGCCGGAATCGGTGGCGCATCTTGTCATTGAGGCCGTCACGCGTGACAACCAGGTGACGCCGGATCTTGTTTACCTGGTCAAGCCCGGGGGTATTCCTTTAACCACGAGTGGAAAAGTCCGCAGAAGCGAATGTCGTGAGCGTGTTGTAAATGACGACCTCAAACCGCTCTATCGATATGCCCGACCTGCGGTCGAAGATAACCACCGGGACGGGACGGCGCTATCGGAACAAGGCCGGGTTCAACGGTGGTCGCCCTCCGATGTGGCTGCGATCGTGGGCACGACAGGCCGACAGCGTCTTGAGAAGACCGAAGCCTATCTGAGGGGGGTCCTGGCCGATCTTCTTGGGGTCAGCCCGCCGGTGATGTCGAGCGATCGGGTGCTTCAGGATATGGGTGTTGATTCTCTGTTGGCTATTGAACTTGCCTACCGGATCAACAGTGACTTCGGTGTGCAACTTTCCCCAATCGCAGAAACTGAAGCCACTCTTGCGACGTTAGCCAAGGCGATTGTTGCGGCGCCGGAACGTTCGCCGACAAAAGATCATCGATCTTTTCATTCGGATCAAAGCATAACGCCACAGACGATTCCGCTGAATCCTATCCATCACCAGATGAGATCCTCGGGAGAGCCGATCGATCAGTACAACATCTCTGTCTACTTGAGAGTGCCCCCTGCGTTGAAGAGCGACTCTCTCAAGTTGTTGGTCGAGCGGGTACTGGCAAGACACGCGGCGTTTTTCCTTCGGCTCAGCGTGGGCGGTGAAAGTTGGCGTTACTCTCCTGATGAGTCGGGCCCGATAAGTTCTTTTGAGCTACACAAAATCCACAAAAATGACCGGGAAGGTCTTGAAGAAACCAAGGAACTTGTCGATGCTTATTGCACGCAAGCCTTTGATCTGAACAACGGGCCGCTGGTCCGAGTGCTGTGCATTGAGGATGGTCGTAGCAAGATCAAAAATGCTGTGGTGACCTTCTCACACAGTGTCGTTGATGCAGCTTCGCTCTGGCAACTGTTTGCCCAGCTGCAGCAGACGTGGTCGGCATGGGGCAGCGAAGTGCCCGATGGGGTGAACGAGCCTATAGACGAAACCGGACTGGCCTTCAGCTGTGATCAGTACAAGCGCGCCCAAGATCCTGAGGTGCAAAGCCAGCTCGACTACTGGATGGAACAGAAGGCCGATGTCATTCAGGCGTTGCATCAATTTGTGCAGGCAACAAAAGTTCCTGGTGATTCTGATAGTGCGGGCTCGGCTCCCCGTGCTCGGGAGCGGTTGCGATCAGAACTGAGTGCATTCATTCAGGAGCAGTTTGTCGGCGCAGGGGAACGGCATGATCTATTTCTGACGGCGTTTTGTCGGGCATGGTCTGAGGCCACAGGCGTCAGTCGATGTGCAGTGACGCTGGAATCGCACGGCCGTGGGCCAGTGACCGACCGAGATCCAGGAACTGGCGCCATCGGCTGGTTTACGGTGCGCAGGCCGGTTGTAGTAAAAGCGGATTTGGCGTTATCGATCCGGGATGATTGCCGACAAGTGAGATCGAGCCTTGATGAGGCCCCCGGTTCAGGCCGGGATTTCGGGCTGCTTCGGTATCTATGCGAAAAACGCAGCATCAAAGAGCAGTTCTCGGATTTCCCTGAGCCTTTGGTACGGTTTGTTTACCGCGGCAAAATGGACGACCGGTTCAGGCGCCCGGATCAATTTAAAGTGATCGATGTCTGGGTATCGCGACCCACTCAATCAAGTCCGGGGCCGATAGAGCGCAGTGAGACTGCGGTGTTCATCCGCGAAGAGGCCGATACCTTTGTGGTGGATATTGAGCATCGGGACGGATATGCGGAGGGCCGGTGTGCGCCCTCGCCGACAATGCTGGCCGGGCTCATGCTGCAGGCGCTGAGCCGTCTGGAACCTTGATGACAGTTGTAGTTTGCCGGTTGCGAGCCATGATCGCCGAAGTATAAGATCAGAAAGGATCAGAGGGTGATGTGACTGGACATCGTGCCAGTCGAACCAAGGGGAGAGCGATGAGAGCGGTACTTTATTTTTTGGGCTGTCTGAGCGATCTCGATATTAAGTGGTTTGTGTCCAGCGGCCGCTCCAAATCTCTGGATCCGGGGGAGAAGTTGATTACTGCCGGGGAACCAATTTCCGAGGTGTTCTTTGTGATGGAGGGCGAGTTGTCGGCCCGTATAGGATCTGGCGGGGCGCAAGAAGTTAACCGGATGCACTTTGGGGAGTTTGTCGGGGAAGTCTCGTTTCTTGACAGTCGGCCGCCCAGTACAACGGTTGTCGCTGTCACTCCGGCGAAATTACTGGCCGTTTCCCGAGAACGTATCGAGGCACATCTCGAGGAGGACCCGGAATTCGGCGCGCGTTTCTTCAGGGGAATTGGAATACTTCTTTCAAACCGGATCCGCGGGCTTCTGCAGCAGGTGGACGCATCCCAGGATGCTGACCTTTTCTCAGAGGAGGTCGCGGGTGAACTTGATCCGGAGTTGCTTGACTCCATCAATCTGGCAGGTCGGCGCTTTGAGCTGATGGCGGACCTGTTCCGGTCTTCCCATGCTTAAACTGTGCAGCCCTGTTTGATCTGACGGAACGCAATGCCAGCCGATAAAACGCCGTCCGATCCGAAGCCCAGGAGCATCTTTCGCCAGGAGGCCCTTGAGCAACTGCAGTCGCCCGAGCAGCTCGAGCAACTCCTGCAGGTGACCAATCGAAGGTCCTGGTTGACGCTCAGCGTTATCGGGATCTTCCTTGTCGGCTTCCTTGTCTGGTCGGTAGTTGGACAAATTCCCGTCACCGTGACCGGTCAGGCGGTCGTGATTTATCCTGGGCAGGTGGTTCCGATTCAGGCCGCCCATTCGGGATACCTTGAAACTCTGGATTTAGAACCGGGAGACGAGATCTCGATTGGGGACATCATTGGGAAGATTCGTGTCGCAGATGCAGCGTCAGGTACGCAGGACGCGCGCGAGTATCCGATTGTCAGCATGTACGATGGCATCGTATTGGAGCGCAGTGCGGTGTCGGAGAACTTTGTGGTGGCAGGCCAGGTGGTTGGATATATCCAGAAAGATATTGAACAGGCAGAGCTAGTCGTACTGGGCTATTTCTCAGAGGCCGATGGGCAACAACTCAAAAAAGGTATGCCGGCATTGATCAGTCCGGCCACCACCGCTCCCGAGCGGGACGGCAACCTTCTCGGAGTCGTTGAATCCGTATCCGACTACCCGGTGAGTTTTAATTCGGTGGCGTCTTTGGTGGGGTTTCCTGAACTTGCTTCCAGGCTCACACAAGAGCAACCCCGGATTCAGGCAAGGCTTGCATTACACCCGGATGATTCGGCTCCGTCCGGGTATCAATGGACTTCTGGCAAGGGACCAAACCTGACGCTGAAGCCAGGGACGAGCGCAGTGATGAGTGTGACCACCGGACACATTCGCCCGATCTCATACGTTGTGCCTTTTATTAAATCCCGGGAATAAAACGGTCAATTTTCATCTTTGAAATGATCGGTGCCAAAAGAACGCGAACCCCGGCGGTTCTTCAGTTGGAGGCGGTCGAGTGTGGCGCTGCCGCGCTTGCCGCAGTGCTTGGGTTTTATAAACGCTTTGTGCCGCTTGCCGAACTTCGGCGTGAATGCGGTGTGTCTCGAGATGGCAGCAAGGCATCGAACCTTGTAAAGGCGGCACGCCGTTATGGACTGCAAGCCAAAGGTCTTACCCGCCAGAGTGACGAGCTTCCTAATATAAAGGCGCCGTTCATTGTCTTTTGGAACTTCAATCATTTTTTAACCTACGAAGGTCAGCATGACGGGAAGGTGTTTCTTAACGATCCGGCAGTCGGTCACCGCACCGTCACCCAGGAAGAATTTGACCGCTCGTTTACCGGTGTGGTGCTGGCGATGGAGCCCAGCGAGGAATTTTCCCCTGGCGGCGCACCACCGCGCTTCTGGCCGGCGGTCAAGGAGCGTTTGGTCGGATCCTTTTCTGCGGTTCTCTACTGTTTTTTAGCGGGGCTTTTTCTGGTTTTACCTGGCATTGCAGTTCCCGTCTTCAACCAGATCTTTATCGACAACATTGTTGTCTCGCAGCAGGCCGACTGGCACAGGCCGTTGATCATCGCGATGGTGATCGCGCTGATCACCCAGCTGGCGCTTCATTTCCTTCAGCTTCGGGGACTGCGCCGATTAAAAATAAAACTCGCGCTGATGATGTCTACCCGGTATATGCGGCACCTGCTTTCGTTGCCGGCGGTTTTTTACCAGCAACGCTATGCAGGGGAGGTGGCCAACCGCAGCGCGCTTAACGACAAACTTTCGAACCTCCTATCAGGTGAGCTCGCCCAGACTGCGATCTCCGTTGTGATGATGGCTTTCTACGGCGCCGTGATGCTGTTCTACGATTTTTATCTTGCGCTGATCGGGATTTCGTTTGCGCTGATTAATTTCCTTGCGTTGTTCCTCGTTTCCAAGCATCGGGTAGAGCTCAACATGCGGGTCCTCTCAGAAACCGGGAAAACCTACGGCGTAGCAATAGCAGGCCTGAATTCCATCGAGACGGTAAAAGCGAGCGGTATTGAGGACGATCTGTTTCAAAAGTTCGGGGGCTACTTTGCGAAAAGCCTGAATGCGACCCAGGCTCTGCAGCTATCCAACCTGACTCTGGGGGTATTGCCGCCGCTGTTGCTTGGCCTGGCCACGGTTTCGGTTCTCGCTCTGGGCGGTTTACGTGTTGTTCAGGGGGAATTAACCCTGGGCATACTGATTGCATTTCAAAGCCTGACTTTGAATTTTCTGCTGCCGATCACCGATTTATCCCATCTTGGGCAGAGGCTGCAGGAACTCAGGGGTGATCTGAATCGTATTGATGATGTCCTGAAATATCCGCTGCCCGATGCTGTGGAGAAGCGAAAGGTCCTGGACAATCAGGGATCTCCCGTGTCGCGCCTGGAGGGAAGGATCAATCTTGACGAGATCTCCTTTGGCCACAGCCCGATAGCCAAACCACTTTTCAAAAGCATCGATATCAGCGTTGAACCGGGCGCTGCCCTGGCGCTTGTCGGGGGAAGCGGCTCGGGGAAGTCCTCGCTGGCGAGACTGATTTGTGGCGATTATCCGCCGTGGAGTGGCAACATCCGATTCGATGGGATCCCCCGCGAGGAGATTCCTGACGAGTTGATGGCGAATTCGCTGTCTGTTGTAGATCAGCAGATCTCATTGTTTGCAGCCACCGTCCGGGAGAATCTGACGCTGTGGGAGCCATCCATTCCCGAGCACATCTTGCGGGAAGCCTGTGAAGATGCGGCAATCCTGGAAATGATTGACAGTCTCCCGGATGGATTGGACACCCCTCTTCTTGAGGGCGGCCAGAACTTGAGCGGTGGTCAGCGTCAACGCATTGAGATAGCGCGCGCCCTCATCTCGCGGCCGTCAATACTGGTCCTGGATGAGGCGACCAGCGCACTCGATGCGGAAACGGAATCTATCGTGATGGGCCGATTGCAGGCGCGCGGATGTACACTGATTCTCGTCGCGCATCGATTGAGTTCGGTGCGGACTGCAGATGAAATTCTGGTGCTGTCACGGGGCAAGATTATCGAGCGGGGCTCGCATGAGGCGTTATGGTCCGCCGATGGGGAGTATGCAAGTTTGATGCGGGCAGGGGAGGGCTAAGCGGTGTCGGCATCTGCCTCTTTATCCTCTCCCATGCTGAGTGCGATCACGATGGTGACGCGCAACTCAGGTGTCGAGATCCAAGTGCCCAAGTCTTTGTCTCGACAGACTGAGTCTGACGTTCAAATCAGGGACATTGCCCGCGCGTCAGGTTTGCGGGTAAGAAATGTGTTGCTCCAGGACAGGTGGTGGCACAAAGACTCTGGTCCGATGCTCGGGTTCCTGGAGGATAAGCGACATCCTGTCGCATTGCTGCGCTCTCACTCGGGGGCGTATTACATTGTTGATCCTCGTGGAGGCTCCAAAGTCCGAGTGGATGAGGAATCTGTGCAGGGCCTTTCGGTTGATGCGCGGATGTTTGCCGAGTCCTTGCCCACCGATGTGTCGAGGCTGTGGCAGATTCCGCGTTGGGCCGCAGGCGAAGTTTGGGCAGACATCAGTTTTGTGATCCTCCTCGCTCTGTTGATTACTTTATTGGGGATGCTGGTGCCGCAAGCGACGGCAGCGCTTGTCGACGTTGCGATTCCAGAGGCCAACCTCCGAATGCTGCTGGAGATAGGACTGGGCCTGTGTGCAGCGGTGTTTGGTATAGCGGTGTTGTCGGTTGCCCAGGGGATTGCCACCGTGCGGTTCAGTATTTGGGTAAATGCGAAAGCGCAGAGCGCAATTTTTTGTCATGTACTTTTATTGACTGCACCCTTCTTTCGTCGCTTCACCGACGGCGATCTATTGGATCGACTTATGGCGATCAGTGAGGTATCGCAGGAATTCAATTCGACGAGTATTCGTTCTCTATTGGTTGGCCTGACTGCCTCGTTGAATCTGGGATTGCTTTTTTATTACGACCCACAACTTGCCACGGTGGTATTAGGTCTCGGCCTGGTAGTGTTGTTATTCACGGTGCTTGGGTTTGTGTCGATTCACAAGTACCAGAAGGTACTGCTGGACCTGCAGGGAAGTTTTAAGGGGTTTGTTTTTGAGGTCACGAGCGCCGTAGGCAAGATTCGCCTGGCGGGTGCCGGGGACCGGATTCTTGGATTGTGGCTGAAGCGATATGCGCGGCAAGTCAGCCTGAAACTCAGGGTCCAGCAGATCGAGGATTCAGTAGACACCCTTAACTACTCAGTGCCTCTTGCTGGACTGATCCTGGTCTATGCAGTGGGCGGCCACTCACTGATAGGAAGCACGGCTCAAGCCAGCGGCCTCAGTCTTGGAATATTCCTGGCGTTTACGACCGCTATGACGACTTTTCTGCTTGGGTTGACGTCATTGAGCACGACTGCACTTGAGCTACTGGACATGCTCGCAAAATTCGAGCGCATCAAGCCGATCATCGCGGCAGAAAAAGAGATCAGGGTAGACGCCATAGACCCCGGTCCGCTCGAGGGCCGTGTCACTTTGCAGGATGTGAGTTTCGGTTATGACCCCAAAGGCCCTGCGATTCTGGAGAAGCTCAACATTGATATCCGGCCGGGCGAGTTCCTTGCTCTGGTGGGGCCGTCTGGCTGTGGCAAATCAACGATCTTTCGATTGCTCGTCGGGTTTGAGCGTCCGGATGCAGGCCGGGTGTTATTTGACGGTCAAGATCTCAATCAACTCGATCTGGGTACGGTCAGAAGTCAATTGGGGTGCGTGCTTCAATCCGCTGAAGTGTCAGCCGGTCCAATAATGGAAAACATCGCGGGCAGCAGTCGAGTCGGGATTGATGAGATTTGGCGTGCGGCAGAGGATGCCGGGCTTGCCGAGGACATAGAACAGATGCCAATGGGCATCCATACAATGATCAGTGAGGGTGGGGGAAATATTTCCGGCGGCCAGAAGCAAAGACTCCTGATCGCGCGTGCGTTGGTAAAGAATCCCAGAATACTGCTTCTCGATGAAGCGACCAGCGCTCTCGATAACAATACCCAGGCGACCGTAACGGCCAGCTTGAAACGAAGGAACGTCACCCGAATCGCGATTGCTCATCGGTTGAGTACGATCCAGGATGCGGATCGCATCATTGTGTTGAAAAGCGGCAAGGTCAGTGAGACCGGAACCTTTGAAGCGCTGATGGAAAAAAGCGGTTTGTTCGCATCGATGATGTCTAAACAACAGGCAGGTTAACCAGGGCGCTCTACATCCCGCTCCGGAGTGCGTACCTCCCCCCGCTAACCCCTGCCTAACCTCTTATGTGATCCCCATCACACTTACAAGTTGAGTCATCCCTAAGACAAGCGTATTCTTGAGTCATAACTTAAGGAGAATCCCATGTCTGACTTTAATTCCTTCCGCAACGCTGTCTTAGAAAATGATGATCTTCAAGACGAAGTCATGTCCATCATCAACACAGCAACGATTAATGGCTCAGGTCTGGGTGACGGCATTGCGACACTGGGCATGAAGCACAATTACTTCTTTACCTCAGAAGAGGTCTATGCCCATCAGGACTTTCTGGGACAAGGTGATGATCTGACCGACTTTGAGTTGGAGTTGATTAGTGGGGGTCAGCGTTCAGGTGCGACCTGTTAGCCCATTCACCCCAATCTCAATAGGACAGATAAATGACCGACTTCCAATCCTTCCGAAACGCCGTCCTTGAAGATGATGATCTTCAGGACGAGGTGATGTCTGTGGTGATGACCGCCACCCGCAACGGGTCAGGTCTGGGTGACGGCATTGCTGCACTAGCCAAGAACCACGGATATACGATTACCTCAGATGAGGTCTATGCCCATGCAGATTTCCTTGGACAAGATGGCGACTTGACGGACTTTGAGTTGGAGATGATAAGTGGTGGGGGTCGCAGCCAAGGCGGCGGTTGCTAACCCCATTCATCCCAACCTCAGGAGGACTGATTAATGACCGACTTTGATTCCTTCCGTAACGCCGTCCTTGAAGATGATGACCTTCAAGAGCGAGTCATTTCCATCATCAATACCGCAACAGCCAATGGGTCAGGGATGGGAGATGGCATAGCAACTCTTGCCAAGACTCATGGCTTTACCATTACTTCAGATGAGGTCTATGCCCACGCTGACTTCCTTGGGCAAGATGGTGACTTGACGGACTTTGAGTTGGAGATGATAAGTGGTGGGGGTCGGCGTAGTTCCAGGTGTTAACCCATTCATCCCAACCGCTTAACCAAATCCTCAGCCCGAAGATGCGTATAGCGCATCAGCATCCTCGTATCTTTATGCCCTGTAATGGTGGCGACCTCTACGATGACGAAAGAGGCCAGGGCCTCAGAGCGGAGTCAGTCCGTAATGAAAGGGCTGGCCGAGAGCGAAATTGATCCGCAACGCTCTAAATCCTTAGCAATAGGCGCGTAATCTTTGTCATCAAGCGGCACGAAATCGCGGATGCCGAGCATCGTGCGGCTTTTTTCATCGACATCATCCACGGCTTTGGCAAGGGCATCGCGCATCACGGAGACGTCTTGCGCCGACGCGTCGCCGCAGGTGATGAGCGGCAGGCCCGGCCGGCTCTGGCTATGGCCAATGACTTTCAGGTTACGGACAGCACTTTCGCACTGATTCGCTAAATACCAACTGACACAATCAATTGCTGCGATGTCGGCGCTGCCGCTCGCGACAGCGCAAAGCGAGTCGCGGTGACCCCCGCTGACAAGGACAGAGGCAAACGGGCTCTCACCCGAACCGTTGTCTGCGACAAAGCACTTGAGTGCAAGGCATCCCGAGTAGGAATCATCGCCGTTGATAACGGCGCGCCTGCCCTCAAGACGGATCGAACTTTCGTTGTTGTTCTCCTGAGTGATGATTACGCTGTGATAACTGCCAGCGGGCTCGATTCCTTGATAAGCGAAACTGCCAAGCACCTTCACTTTTTCGGAAAGGTCCGCTACGAGCGGCAAGCCACAGGTCTGGCTGATCAAAAGGTTGGGCGACTGCCAGGTTTCGGCCGGCGGTGACGTACGGTTTAGCGAAGCCGGCGCATCGATCCCTGCCTTGCTGAAGTTATCGCGTATCGATGTCCACAAGCAGTCAGTCGCCTGAGTGAATTCAGGCCAGTCGTACATCGGCAGTTGGGCAACGTTATGACCGGTGCGGACAGTCATTTAAGACTTGCTCCTGCGGATACCCGAATTATTGTAAGAAGCCAAGATCAGCGCTGTAGCCTCAACCACTGGCCAAGTTCCGCGCGCTCAGATGCCGTCATCCCGGTGGAATTGCCCAGGGGCATGGCCTGGCTCATTACGGACTGGGCCATCACCTGCTCACTGTGACGCCTGACGGCATCGAGGTTATCAAGCACGATCCCGCCGGGCGGGGCCGTGAAAGCGGGATTTTTGGGATTTGCCGCATGACAGGCCGCGCAATGGGTG
>JAERSQ010000119.1 GCA_016845525.1 Pseudomonadota bacterium | reverse complement strand
CTTTACTTTCAGCCGGCAGACAATGAACTCGAGGTACAGCACATTCAAGATGGCGAATTGCGGGTCTATGAGTCTCCATGGGGGCACTGTGTCGCATCCTCCAACAACGAGCCGCAGTTTCATTCCTTTCTTGATCAAGCGATCACCGACCTGATTGGCTGACTCGGCGTCATGACGGCTTCTGCTCAGGATCGCAAACTGTCCGGCCCGTATTGCGGTTATCACCAGAACTGGGAAGGGGAACCCCTTCGGGAGTTGACCGAGGTGGGCGCTGGCACCCCCAGCGGCGAACTGCTGAGACGATACTGGCACCCCGTTCACATAACTGCTGAAGTGGGCGATCTGCCCAAGCTGATCCGTATCCTCGGAGAGGAGCTGGTGCTCTTTAAGGATCTTTCCGGAAACTACGGGCTGGTCCACAAAAAATGCCCGCATCGACGAGCGTCGCTTGAATTCGGACGATGCGAACAGCACGGTATACGCTGTTGCTATCACGGCTGGGTGTTTGGTGTTGACGGCACCGTCCTTGAAATTCCCGGAGAGCCGGATGGATCTGAGCATGTGCGTCACGCAATGGAACATGTTCATCTGGGCGCCTATCCGGTTCGGGAGTTCAGGGGGCTGTTATTTGCGTACCTTGGCCCGCCGGAGGAGATTCCCGCGTTCCCGTTCTACGATACCTACGAGATACCTGATCTCGTGATGACCCCGTATGCGATTCCGTTTAACTGCAACTGGATCCAGGTTCTCGATGCCATCGTCGATCCGGTTCACACCGCTTTTCTCCATGAGTCCCAGTTCTCAGACGGATTCGGAAAACTGGGCGCGATCGAGTTCTATCATCGGGACAAGATCCGCTTTCTCGGTACGGCCTCACGACGAGTCGGTGAGAATATCTGGGTACGAGTCAATGAGCTCATCCTGCCGAACTTCACTCAGGCTGGCGCGGCATTTGCATGCGACGGCACCGAGCTGCGTCATTTCGGACGGAGCGCTTTTACCCGCTGGGTCGTGCCTCTGGACGACAGGCACACGATGGCTTTCGCCTGGGGCAACTTTGGTGACCGCGCAGACCCGCACGAATTCAATACACTCGAGGGTATGCAGCGTATCGAGCAGGGCGAAGTCCTTGATCGAAGCTATGAAGAACGTCAAAGACGGCCAGGAGATGTTGAGGCTGTCGAAGGCATGGGATCCATCGCCGATCAGGAGAAGGAGTTTCTGCTGCCGGGTGACAAGGGAGTCAGTCTGTATAGACGTCAACTGCGCCAGCTCGCCCGCAATCTTCAGAAAGGGGAGGCGCCGCCCCAACCCGCGGACCTCGGTATTGAGTTTGTTCCCACCTACGGCAGCGACACCGTCCTGCACCGACCGGCAACACCGGAATGCGATGATCACCAACTCCTGTGCGAAACGGGAGATCACGTCATGAAAATCCTTTTTGATTGCGATGAAGGTCCCGCACCTGAGCGGGATCGCAGAATCATTTCCCAGCTCCAGCAGTTAGGATGAGATCAATGTATCGCGTTCACATCAAAAACAACCATTACCGACACGACACCTTTCCGAATACGGCGGAGGGCGAGGAAGTTTTCACAATCACCCGGGACCGATTCGATGCGGCAGCAGCGGCTCACCCCGACGTCGCCGCCGAGATTGAGGCAACCATCGACTGGGACACCGACAATTTCAATGCCCATATGGCCGCCGCTGATGCACTGGTGACGTGGGATCTGCCAACAGAGAACCTCGCCGAAGTAGCGCCACGCCTTAAGTGGATCCATATCATTGGAGCGGGCGTTGAGCATTTGACGCCAATGGATTGGCTGCCTGATGGAGTCAGATTAACGAACAACAAAGGGGTGCATGCAGCCAAGGGCGGTGAATTCGGGATCATGAGCATCCTGATGCTGCACAACCACATGCCTAAGATCATGACAAACCAGACAAAGGCACGCTACGACTCGCTCTATTCGACCCCCATTGCAGAAAAGACGTTGGTTCTCATCGGCACAGGCAGCATCGGCCGTGCTGTTGCCAAACATGCTCAAGGCTTGGGCATCCACGTTATCGGAGTCTCCAGACATGGCGGCATGCTGCCGGAGCTGGATGAAGCAGTTCCGGTCGAGGAACTTGATCACGTTCTGCCAAGAGGCGATTTCGTCTTTGTGGTCACTCCTCTCACCCCGGAGACCGACAATCTGCTTGATGCGAGGCGACTGCGATCACTCAAACCCGGTGCGGGTCTTGTCAATATTGGCCGTGCTGCTGTGGTTGACTACGAGGCCCTGGTCGAGGGCCTTAACTCCGGCGCCATTGGCGGGGCAATACTTGATGTCTTTGATCCTGAGCCCCTGCCGCCTGAATCGCATCTGTGGTCTCAACCGAATCTCGTGATTACGCCTCATGTCTCTGCAGACGATGGCAACGCGTATGTCTCCTTAACCCTCGACGTGTTCTTCAATAACATGCGAAGACTCATCCGGGGCGAGGTTCTCGAGAATCAGGTCAATACGGCTCTGGGCTATTGAATCGGTCATTCGATCAGTCTCGATACCAATCCAAGCACATCTCAATATTGGGAGTAACATGATCATCGGTTTTCTGGGGACAGGGGTCATTACCGAAGCCATTATTCGGGGCCTCTATGACGTTGCACACTATGAGGGCACGATTCTGGTATCCAGACGCTCAGAGGAACGCTCTCAGAGGCTGAGCGAGACCTATCCGGATGTTCGCGTCGTCGATCAGAACCAGGAGCTTGCTGAACAAAGTGACTGGATTGTGGTCTCCGTACTGCCGGAACAGGTATCTCAAGTCTTATCGGCGTTGGTTATCCGTCCGGATCAGAAAGTGGTCAGCCTGGCGGCCGGGATCTCTCTTGACGAATTGCGCTCTGCCGCAGCACCGACGACTGATGTTGTCCGCGTGATTCCGATGCCGCCGATTGAGTATGGTCTTGGACCAATCGCTCTCTGCCCGCCAGACGATGCAACCCAAGCGCTCTTTAGCAGGATCGGCACCTGCGTGTCGGTCTCAGACGAGAATCAGTTCAACCTTTTTGGTGCGGCGAGCGCCCTAATGGCGGACTTTTATGGTCAGGTCTCGGGCGTGACGCAGTGGATGAACAAAAAAGGGCTGGATGTGCCGACAGCCGCACGCTATACGACTGCGCTTTATCATGCACTCGCTGACCTCACGGTCAGGCAGCCACCGGAGGCACTCCAAACCATGAGTGCAGACTGCCAAACCCCGGGCGGCTTGAACGCGCAGTTTCTGGCGAGGCGTAACCGTCTCGGCGCCAACCAGTCTCTGACGGATGGTCTGGAAGATATTCTCAACCGCCTTGAGTCCGCTGCCGATCAGGAATCATAATCGGATCAGACTTTCATCGGCATGTTCTACTGTTATGGGTGATATCTCAAAGACGCGCGGCAATACGGCGCAAAAAAAGGGAAAGATGTACTGGAAATTCGCCGCCCTGGAGGGTTGGCAGGCGAAAAAGGAACCCAGCCCAAATTCAGGCCTAACCGAAGACGCAAATACGGACGAGACGGCCAAAAAAGAGGCAGACCACTCTTCCGAGGGGTCAGATCAATCCGCCCCCTGAACGCTTGCCTGAAATTGACAGATTGATTCGCTTGTCGCGCGACCTACGCTAGGCTAACTCATGAACTCCCAACAAGAATTCAAGGCGCACGGCGAAGGATATCTTTTTGATCATCTGGGCATGACCTTTGCCTTTGACCCGTCGGGCGTTGCGACGGGTCTCCTTGTGCTTGAGAAGCATCATTTCTCATGGAAGGGGCGCATCCACGCGGGCACCCTTTTTGCGCTGGCCGACTCCTGCGCAGGATTTGGCTGCATGAGATCCCTGCCCGAAGGGGCAGCGGGCTTTGCCACCCTTGAGGCAAAGACAAACTTTGTCGCAACGACCGACGGTGGAACCATTAAGGCCGTGGCAACGCCCAAACACCTTGGCAGATCAACACAGATGTGGGATGTCGAGATCACCTCTGAAAAAGATCAAAAAACCCTCGCCTGGTTCCGATGCACCCAGACCATCCTTTGGCCAAAGCCCACGACATGAGATCCAGCAGCATACCGAGTTTGTCGCGAACAAAAGACATTGCCCGCGTGGCGCAGGGATATATCGACGCGGGACACTTTGCCAGTATCGAATGGCTGATAAAGCAGCACGGCGAAGTCGTGGATGCCGGTTCCGTTCTGTCTGGCGACACGCCTGCGCCTTTACCTGACCGGCCGATTTACCGCATCTATTCGATGACCAAACCCATCGTCGCGGCGGCCGCTGTCGCCCTGATGGAGCGGTTTCGTCTGCACCTCTTTACGCCGCTTGGCAGCATCCTTCCCGAATTCCGGGAACTGGAGGTATTGAACGCCGATGACAGTTCCGAAAGTGCGGCACCCATCCTGATCGAGCATCTTTTTACCCATCGCGCCGGATTCAGTTACAACTTTATGCCCGACTGTCCTGTGGGCGCCTTGTATCTGTCGGACGGCCTGGTCAATGATGGCAGTTGCTCGCTGGAAAATTTTGCCAAGCGCGCGTCAGCATTCCCGCTTGCCTTCCAGCCGGGTCAGCGCTGGCACTACAGCATTGGTCACGACATCCTGGCCCGGGTGCTGGAGGTTGTCTCTGGGCAACCACTGGGCAAATTGCTGCAGCACGAAGTATTTGACCCGCTGGGTATGACGGATACGCAGTTTTTTGTTCCCGAGAGTGAACGCTCCCGTTTGATGCCCATGTACGGCCGCTCCCTCGATGAGATACTGCAGTCTCCCGATATGCACGCCACGCTCAAACCCTTCGATGTGGCAGATGCCTACCCCTGTGACAAGCCCGAGGTGTTTGCCCGGGGAGGACACGGACTCTTCTCAACCGCAGAGGATTACGCCCGGTTCGCACAGTTTACGATTGACGGCAAAACCCCCATGGGTGCGGCGCTTCTTTCCAGAAAAATGGTGGACTTCATGTGGCACAACCGCCTGCGCGACGAGCAACTGCCCTACTGGCTCGGCCCTTTCCCGAGTCCCGGCTATGGCTTTAACCTGCTGGGTCGAGTGATGATGGATCCGGGGCAAGCCATTTCTCTGACCAGCGAGGCAGAGGGCGGCTGGGGTGGCGCCGCGGCAACTTACTACTGGGCAGACCGGAAGGAAGACTTTGTCGGCGTCGTCATGGCGCAGAATCTCGGCTCGCTATCGCCGATGCGGACCGACATGATGGCCGCAGCCTATCAGGCGCTCGACTGACTGCTCTTGCGAGAAGAGCGAGCTGCGGAAATTGCGGCATCGATAGCCACTGCCGCCAGAATGACAGCTCCACCGACGAGGGTTGCCTGCGCGGGCATCTCCAGGACCGTCAGCCATGCCCACACGGGACCGAGCACCGGTTCCACCAGAGCCAATAGCCCCACCTGAGCGGCAGGCACATAGCGCGCACCGAGTATCAGCAGAATAAAACCGGCGCCGACCTGAAAAATACCCAGATAAAGCGATACGCCAAGGTCTACCCAGTCAAGTGAAAAATCGTCAATGAAAGGGATGGTTATCAAGGTTGCGACGGCGGCCGCCAAAAAAAGCGCGAGCAGCATATCGGGCTGCTGGGATCGTCGCACCAGTACAACGGAGATCGCATAAGAGACGGGAAGCCATAAGGCAATGAGGTTTCCCGACATTCGGCCGCTCATCATTCCCGCACTGACCATTATGGCCAAGCCACTCATGGCGGCTGCGATAGCGATCCAGGTACGTGCGGCCACGCGCTCTCGCAGCACAATCCAACCCAGCACGGCCGCGAAAAACGGGGCCGAGCTGAAAACAAAGAGTGCGTTGGCTACTGTGGTCTGCAACAGGGCAAACACGTACGCGACAAATCCGGTTCCCAGAACCAGTGCGAGCACCAGATCATCCCACGCGAGTGCCCGGATGCGGGTTTTCAGGTTATGCGGCCGGCGGAGCAGGAGCACAATCAGGATGAGCGCCATCATGGAAAGAGATCGATAAAACAGGATCTGCCACCCATCGGCCTCCTCGATGACTCTGAGCCCGACTCCCGAGGTGCTGAGACAAAAGGCTGAGCCCAATATCATCAGGATGCCTCTTCCGTAATTGCTCACGTCAGTGCTCCAATCCTTTTCGACAATTCAAGCCGCGATGCGTCCAACACCTTAACGAGCCGCGACCGGATCGCGCGCCCACCACAATCCCAGCACGACCAGTGTGAGTGCGATGGCATGATAAAGCTGGAACGCCTCGCTCAGCAGTACCACAGCCAGCAGCGCCGAAAAGATGGGCGTCAGATTAACGAAAACGCCGCTCCGGCCCGGCCCAATCAGGTCCACACTTCGAAGAAAGAAAATCTGGGAAAGAAAGGAAGGGAAGATCGTGACATAAACGATGACCATCCATCCCTTTGCGTCCGGCCATATGATCGACCCATTCCACCACTCCCAAAATGCCACCGGGGCCGACAGCAGCGAACCGGCAATGGCAAAAAAAGTAAACAGGACGATTCCTGAGATATTGGGACGACTCTTGAGCCCAAGGGTATATCCGGCATAAAAAAGACAGGCACCCGCCATCAGGATATCCCCATCGTTCAGTACGAGATCCGCAAGTTGTGATGGAACGCCGCGAAGCGCCACCGTCACAACGCCCATCAATCCTACCGCGACGCCCAGAACCTGCAACGACGTGATGCGGGTACGGTAGATAAAGTAAGCTCCGATCAGCACGATGATCGGAATAGATCCCTGAAGAATGCCGATATTGACGGCTGTTGTATGGTGGGCTGAGATATAAAACAGCAGATTGAAAGCAGCCAGTCCCAGTGCGCCCATCGCAATCACATATACCCATCTTCCCCGCACTTGCGGCCAGACGGCTCGCATCTGCTTGTGATAAATAAAGGGCAGGATAAGGGTCAGCAAACCCCATCTGGAGAATGTCAGAAGTCCGGGGGAAATGTGGCCCACAGCTGCTTTGCCCGCCACGGTGTTACCCGCCCAAAACAGGGTCGTCAAGGTCAGCAGCAATACCGGTTGCGACCAGAACCATGCGATGGACTTTTTCATGGTCTGCCCGATCGTGAGGCACGCATCTCTTCGAGCTCACCCCATCGCTCAAGGTGTTGCTCCAGTTCCCGCTCCAGATCGGCTAACTGATCCAGCACAGGCTGGGTTTCGCTGTAGTCTTTCTGATAGAAATCCGAATCCAACGTCTGGTTCCTGACTTTTTCCAGTTGTATCTCGACCGACTCGATCACGCCGGGAAGATCGTCGAGTTCGCGCTGCAGTTTATACGACAACTTGCGGGCTGATGCCGGACGCGTCGGCTGGGGCGTGTCGGGGTCAGCCGGACTGCTCTGCTTTCTCTTCGCTTCTCCGGAAGCAAGCGAGCGACCCCGCTTGATCCAGTCGCTGTAGTTGCCGAGATAGGGCTGGATCGACCCATCAGACTCAAACGCCAGAATACTGGTGACGGTGTTGTCGAGAAACGCGCGATCATGACTGACTACCATCAGGGTCCCGGCGTACTCGGCAAGTTTTTCTTCGAGCACTTCCAGGGTCTCAACGTCAAGATCGTTGGTGGGTTCATCCAGAATTAAAAAGTTCGCGGGCTGGGTAAAAAGGCGCGCCAAAATCACCCGGTTTCGTTCGCCGCCTGACAATGCCCGAACCGGCGTCAATGCGCGCTTTGCGCTGAACAGAAAACCACGCAGATAGCCGACGACATGACGGGGTTTGCCGTTCAAGGTGACATACTCCCTTCCGTCTCCCACTATCTGGGCAACCGTTTTGTCCTGGTCAAGCTCCCGCCGATGCTGATCAAAATAGCCAAGCTGGATATTCACACCCCACTTGATCGAACCCGCGTTGGGTTCGATCTCTCCCAAGAACAGTCTCAGCAAAGTACTCTTGCCAACACCGTTATTGCCGACAAGGCCTATTCTGTCGCCGCGGCGAATACGCAAAGAGAAATCCTGGATCAGCATTGAATCGCCGTACCCAAAACTGAGACCCCTTGCGTCCAGTACCTTGCGCCCGGACTGATTCGCCTCTTCTATGTGCACTCTCGCCCGGGCATCAGGGTTAACCCGCTGTGCACGCACTTCACGCATTGCCTCCAGCGCTCGGACCCTGCCCTCGTTTCTTGTGCGCCGTGCCTTGATGCCCTGGCGGATCCAGATTTCTTCTTCCGCCAACTTGCGATCGAACTCCGAGTTCGCTTGGCGTTCTGCGGCAAGTGCCTCGACCCGGCGGCGCAGAAAGTCGGCGTAATCACCTGGCCAACTGCGCAATTTACCGCGATCAATTTCGACAATCCGGGTAGCGAGACGTTGAAGAAATGCCCGATCGTGCGTAATAAACAAAACCGCCCCGGAAAAGGCCGCGAGGCGGCTCTCCAGCCAGCTGATCGCCTCAAAATCGAGATGGTTAGTGGGCTCGTCCAGCAGCAGCAGATCGGGCCGGGGGGCAAGCGCACGGGCCAGTGCCGCCCGTCGACGCCAACCCCCTGACAGCGCGCTAAGTCGCTGCTCGGGATCCAAACCCATTTCGGTGCATATACTTTCGACCTGTTGCTGCGGATGCCAACCCCCATGCGCATCAATGTGGCTATGCAGGTCCTGAAGCGCCTTGAGCCCCGCTGCATCAAGATCGGCATCAGCCTGTTCGCGATACTGCTCTGTCATCTGGATGATGTCGGCCAGACCCTCGGCTACAAAATCGCCCACCCTCTGGGCCGCATCGCCGGGCAGCACTTGCTCGAGTTCGGTGATGCAAAGATCTCCATGGCGGCGGACCTCGCCCTCGTCCGGCTCCTGCACTCCGGTGACGAGGCGCAGCACTGAGGTCTTGCCAGCACCATTGCGCCCCACCAGACAAACCCGCTCCGCAGGCTCAATGGAAAGCTCAGCACCACGCAGGAGTCTGCGTGGGCCAAAAGCAAGGCTGACATCGTCAAGACGAACCAGGAACATGGTCAGGAAAGATAAACCGCCGTCATGAAACTGCGGGAACAGGTGAAAAACCGATATTAACCGACCTACACCTGGGCGCGGACCGGATGCAATCTGAATCGCGCTGCCAACGCGCTGCGGCGGGACGAAGCGGTGGCCAAACCCCTTGGCCGAAGTTGTCGAACATAATTTGTCATTTCCCGTCTCTTTCGCTTATTTAGCACTTCTCTTTGACCGTATTCGGGCGTAGACTTCGCGCCCGTCTCCATCGACTCCCAGGGCACTCCTGTGCGATTCGCTCTTTCCGTCCTGCGTACGCTCACAGCACTGATGATCTCAGTGACGCTGCTGATGTTCGGGAACAGCATGTTCTCTACCCTGCTGGCACTGCGCGCCAACATTGAGGGTTATCCGAATGAGATGGTCGGATTAATGGCCTCGGGATTTTTCTTCGGTTTTGCGCTGGGCACCTTTCGGTCCGGGCCGCTGATCAACCGGATCGGCCATATCCGAACCTTCGCAGCACTTTCAGCGATTGCAGCAGCTTCAGCGCTGATGGTCCTCATTTTTCAGGATCCCTGGGCCTGGGTGGCGCTCCGGGCCATGATGGGTGCCGCCAGTGCGGGGCTTTTCGTTGTCGTCGAGAGCTGGCTCAATAACCGCGCCACCAACAACAGCCGCGGCATTCTGCTGTCGATCTACATCATGATCGGCTATATGGCCTCTGCGGTAGGCCAGCAAGCGATCAAGTTTGGTGACCCGGCAAGTTTCGGACTGTTTCTGCTGGTGGGGATCGTCCTGGTTCTGTCTCTCGTTCCCGTTTCGCTGACCAAAGCCACCCACCCGGATCCAGTCGACAAACCGCTCCTTAATATTCGGACCCTGTTTTCGGTCTCGCCGACTGCAGTCGTGGGGTGTCTCGTTGCCGGACTCATCTCCTCGAGCTGGTGGGGTCTGGGTCCCGTCTATGCCCAAGAGCTTGGTCTGACAGTGCCGCAGATCTCCGGCTTCATGACGGCAGGCCTCCTAGGCGGCATGCTTCTGCAGATACCGATTGGCCGGCTGTCGGACCGGCGTGACCGGCGACTCGTGCTCTTTGGGGTGGCCACTTGCTTAAGCATTCCTGCGCTGATGCTGGCGCTGAGCGGCATGATGCCGCCGTGGATGCTGCCGGTCAGCGCCGCAGTCTTCTTTGGCCTGAGCTCAACGCTGTATCCGCTGAGTATTGCTTACGCAAATGACTATCTTGACCCAGGTGATGTGGTCGCGGCGAGCGGCGGCTTCGTGCTGGTATTTGGCGTTGGCGCCGTTATCGGCCCTCTGGCCGCCTCGGCCGCAATGCGCTTTGCCGGACCCCAAGGCATGTTCATGTTCGCTATTGGTGCTGCAGTTCTGCTTGTCGGATTCATTGCCTGGCGGAGCCGGATTCGGCAATGGGCGCCGGTGGTGGAAAAAGAACCCTACGTGCCG
>JAERSQ010000118.1 GCA_016845525.1 Pseudomonadota bacterium | reverse complement strand
GGGTGCCGTCGACGGCTGCAGGAGCAGTGTGAGAAAAAATCGTTATTCCATCTTCAGCCTGGCACGTAACGCAGTCAGTTACCACCAGGACTGGCCAGAGGCCTGGCGCAGCCCGGAGCCCGCGTCGTCCTACGACGTGATCGTTGTCGGCGGCGGCGGGCACGGCCTCGCGACCGCTTATTATCTTGCCGCCGAGCATGATGTCGGACGGATCGCCGTGCTCGAGAAAGGGTGGATCGGTGGAGGTAATACCGGCCGCAACACGACGATCGTGCGCTCGAACTATCTGTGGGACGAGGCCGCGCATCTGTATGAAAAGTCCCTGAAGCTGTGGGAGGGGTTGAGTCAGGAACTCAACTTCAATGTCATGTTCAGCCAGCGGGGCGTGATGAACCTCGGCCACAACCTGCAGGATATGCGAGATATTTATCGTCGCTCCAACGCGAACCGGCTGAACGGGATCGACAGTGAGATCCTGACCCCCGCCGAGATAAAAGCGAAAGTCCCGGCGATGAATGTGTCGAGCGATGCCCGGTACCCGGTGTTGGGCGCGTCGTTCCAGCCCCGTGGCGGGGTGGCGCGGCATGACGCCGTCGCTTGGGGTTTTGCCCGGGCGGCGGACGCCCGAGGCGTCGATATCATCCAGAATTGTGAAGTGACTGGCATTCGCCGCGAGAACGGAGCGGTTTGTGGAGTGGAGACAAGCCGAGGCTATATCGGTGCCAAGAAAGTTGCGGTTGTGGTCGCAGGCCATGCCAGCGTTCTCGCGGACATGGCAGATCTGCGTTTCCCGGTCGAAAGTCATCCGTTGCAGGCGCTCGTGTCTGAGCCCCTCAAGCCGGTACTCGATACCGTGATCATGTCCAACGCGGTCCACGGCTACGTCAGCCAGTCAGATAAAGGTGAGTTGGTGATCGGTGCCGGGATCGATGCCTACACCGGTTATGGCCAGCGCGGCAGTTTTTCCATCATCGAGGGCAATGTCGCCGCGATAGTTGAGCTTTTCCCTATCTTCAGCCGGGTGCGGATGCTTCGTCAGTGGGGCGGGATCGTCGATGTGTGCCCCGATGCGTGTCCGATCATTTCGAAAACGCCGGTATCGGGACTGTATTTCAACTGCGGGTGGGGCACAGGCGGCTTCAAGGCGACGCCAGGTTCGGGCTGGGTGTTTGCACATACCGTGGCGAAGGATGAGCCTCATGAACTGAATGCGGCATTTGATCTCGAGCGGTTCACCACCGGCGCGCTGATCGATGAACACGGTGCGGCCGGGGTCGCACACTAAGGCGTCAGAAGGGGGATTGCGATGTTGCAAATCGAATGTCCCTGGTGCGGGGCACGTGACCAGGAGGAGTTTCAGTATGGCGGCGAGGCCCATATTGTCCGCCCTGAGCATCCCGAGTCGTTAACGGACACACAGTGGGCCGATTACCTTTTCAACCGGGCAAATGTGAAAGGGGTTCATGCTGAACAGTGGTGCCATGCGGCGGGATGTCGAAGGTGGTTTAACGCGCTGCGTGATACAGTGAGTTACAAGATCCTGGCCGTCTATCGGCCCGGAGACCGGCCTCCCGGAGGCGAGGAATGACCGCAGCGCGGCGCCTTCAAAGCGGCGGGCTGATCGATCGGTCGCAGCGAATCCGCTTTAAGTTCAACGGCCGTGAGTACTTTGGTCATCCGGGCGACACTCTCGCATCCGCGCTGCTCGCCCAGGGCGTCCGATTGTTTGGCCGAAGCTTCAAGTATCACCGGCCCCGCGGCGTCATCGGCGCGGGCGCCGAAGAACCCAATGCCTTGGTGCAGGTCGGTGAAGGCGCGTACCGTACGCCGAATCTTAAGGCAACCCAGGTTGAGTTATATGAAGGGCTAACTGCCCGCACGGTTAATGGCTGGCCGAGCTTGGCTTTCGACATTGGTGCGGTCAATAACCGCTTATCGCGACTGCTGCCGGCGGGCTTCTACTACAAGACCTTCATGTGGCCGAAGTCGGCCTGGATGCGCTATGAGCATCATATTCGGCATGCTGCAGGGCTGGGTCACAGCCCGTCATTGCCGGACCCGGATCATTACGACAAGCGTCATGGCTATTGTGATGTCCTGGTCGTCGGTGCTGGCCCCACAGGACTGATCGCAGCACTCGGTGCCGCGCGCTCGGGGGCCCGGGTAATGCTGGTGGACGAGCAGTCACGCCTCGGTGGCAGTTTGCTCTCTGCACCTGTGGTCATCGGTGGGCAGGCTGGCCTGGATTGGGCTGCCGAGATTGAAGCAGAGCTCAGGTCACACCCCGAGGTCACCCTACTGAGCCGCTCCACCGTCACCGGTTATTTCGATCATAATTTTCTTTCCGTGAATGAGCGCCGGACTGATCATCTCGCGCCGGCGCAATCCGGCGCCCCGGTAACGCGTGAAAGGCTTTGGCGGGTCCGCGCGAAGCAGGTTGTGCTTGCTACGGGCGCTATCGAGCGGCCGCTGGTATTTGACGGTAACGACACACCGGGCGTCATGCTGGCATCCGCTGTGAGTACCTATATTCATCGTTACGCCGTTGCCCCTGGCCGCAGCGGTGCAGTGTTCACAAACAATGACTCCGGTTACCAGGCAGCGATTGATATGGCTAGCGCCGGAATGCAAGTGCGGGCCGTTGTAGACGTCAGGACGAATCCCGGCGCTGATGTGTCGAACGCCGTGACAGACATGGGGATACCGGTCTATCTTGGCCACGTCGTACCCTCGGTGCAATCGGGGCTGCAGGGGCTCAAGCGGATCGAGTTGGCAAAACTCTCTGCCGACGGGGAGGATATCCTGTCGCATAAGGGTTTGGTGGACTGCCAGATCCTTGCCGTTTCCGGGGGCTGGAGTCCGGTTGTGCATTTGCATTCCCAGTCTGGTGGTCGGCCTTGTTATCAGGAGAACCAGGCCTGTTTTGTTCCGGGCGCCCCGGCGCAGGATGAGCGTTCGGCCGGTGCGTGCGCCGGCAGTTTCGGCCTCGCCGCATGTCTGCAGGAAGGTGCCGACGCCGGCGTCAGTGCGGCAGCGCAAAGCGGGTGGCCGGGGGGTTATGTGGATATTCCGGCTGTCGAGGAGCGTGCCGAAGCACCATTACAGCCTCTTTGGGAAGTGGCGGCGGGCGCGCTGGCAGGCGATCGCGTCAAGAAGTTTCTGGATTTCCAGAACGATACGACAGCTTCGGATATCCGATTGGCTGCCCGCGAGGGCTACCGGTCGATCGAGCACGTCAAGCGTTATACCGCGCTCGGTTTTGGCACCGATCAGGGGAAGCTCGGTAATATCAACGGGCTCGCGATACTCGCCAAGGCATTGGGCAAATCTCCCGGAGAAGTGGGAACGACGACGTTCCGTCCGAACTATACGCCGGTAACGTTCGGGGCGGTCGCAGGCCGCGCCCTGGGGGAGCAGCTCTTTGACCCAGTGCGCAAGACTGCGATTCACGCCTGGCATGTTCGACGGGGTGCGATGTTTGAAAACGTCGGACAGTGGAAGCGCCCCTGGTTCTATCCTCGTGAAGGTGAGGATATGCATGCGGCGGTTAACCGTGAATGTCTCGCGACACGAAGCAGTGTTGGGGTACTTGATGCATCGACCCTGGGCAAGATCGATATCCGTGGTCCGGATGCCTCCCGCTTTCTGAATCTGCTCTACACCAACAAATGGGATAACCTGCAGCCGGGGCGCTGCCGCTACGGATTCATGCTCGGCGAAGACGGCATGGTGATGGACGACGGTGTCACAACCTGCATGGCTCCCGGTCATTACCTGATGACTACGACGACTGGCGGCGCGGCGGCGGTGATGGCCTGGATGGAGCGGTGGCTACAAACCGAGTGGCCACAACTCAAGGTCTATTTGACGTCTGTAACCGATCACTGGAGTGTCATGAGTGTGGCGGGCCCGAACGCCCGGGCCGTCATCAAGACAGCCGGGTGTGATCTGAACCTCGACGCAGATGCTTTTCCTTTCATGAGTATGCAGGTGGGCGAGGTCGCCGGTATCCCGGCGCGGATCAGCCGTATCAGCTTCAGCGGGGAGTCTGCGTTTGAGGTCAGTGTCGACGCGAATCAGGGACTGGCCCTGTGGGAGGCCATCATGACGGCGGGCCGCGACTATGACATCACCCCTTACGGTACGGAGGCAATGCATGTCCTGCGCGCAGAAAAGGGCTATGTCATCGTGGGTCAGGATACCGATGGATCGGTGACTCCTGTCGATCTCGGCATGGACTGGATTGTGTCCAAGAAAAAGGACTTTATCGGTAAGCGGTCTTTAAGTCGTTCCGATACAGACCGCCCGAACCGTAAGCAGCTGGTGGGTCTTAAAACGCAGGATCCCTCCCGCGTGCTGCCGGAAGGAGCCCAGCTCGTCAATGCGCGTGAGGCCGAACGTCCCGTTCCCATGATCGGCCATGTTTCTTCGAGCTACTACAGTGCGCATCTGGGTCACTCTATTGCGCTGGCGCTGGTTAAGGGAGGTCTTTCTCGAATGGGCGGGACAATATATGCTCACCTCATGGACGGATCAGTGGTCCCGGCCACCATCTGTCAGCCCGTATTTTATGATCCCGAAAACGAGCGTACCAAGTCATGAAACAGCCTGTCGTTATCACGACTGCGATCACTGGGTCGCAGCCAAGAAAAAAGGACAATCCCGCGCTGCCGGTGACGCCTTCCGAGCAGATTGAATCTACTCATGAGGCCTTTGAGGCAGGTTCTTCACTGGTGCATATCCATGTCCGGGATAAAGACGAGAATTCCTCCTCCGATCCCGAGCTTTTTGGCCAAGTGCAGGAAGGCGTCAGGAAGCATTGTCCCGGCATGATCATCCAGTTTTCCACAGGCGGTCGAGGTCGTGAAGCCGATCAGCGGGGCGCCATGATGTATCTAAAACCCGATATGGCCTCGCTGGCAACCGGATCAGTCAATTTCCCAACCATGATTTATGAAAACCCACCGGAGTTGGTCGAATCCCTTGCCGCCAGCATGAAAGAGCATGGCGTGAAGCCGGAGGTAGAGGTGTTTGATGCAGCGATGCTGTACAACGCGGTAAAACTCTCGGAAGCCGGAAAGATTCCAAAACCGCTGCATGTCCAGTTCGTGACCGGCATCCCGGGGGCAATGCCGACCCGCCGTAAGTTGCTCGAGTTTTTGGTGGACGAACTCCATGAACTTGCGCCCGATGCCACCTGGTCCGCGATGGGAATTGGCCGGCGCCAGTTTGAAGTGAACAAGTGGGCCCTGGAAATGGGTGGGCATGCCCGAACGGGATTCGAGGACAATGTGAAACTGGGTAAAGATACGCTGGCTCCGAACAACGCAGCGCTGGTGACCCTGATTACCGAGGCAGCAGGGGAGTATGATCGTTATCCGGCGAGCCCGGAGGAAGCGCGGACCCTGCTGGGTCTTGCCCCGGCTGCCTAGGAGGCCTGCCAATATGAGCGCCAAGCAGTCTCCCCTGATAGAAATCGAAACGCCTGTTTTACGACCAGGCACCGACGGACAAACATTGTTCTGGATGCAGGAGCACGCCTTCTGTGTGCATCTCAATTTACGCGGGGATTCGTCTAACCCGGGTTTTTCCGAAGCCGTCACCGCAGTCACTGGGATCGCACTGCCCGAGCACCCGAACACCTGCGTGTCGTCTGAGCGCTGCCGCGTGGCATGGCTGGGTCCTGATGAGTGGCTGCTGATCAGCGTTCATGAAGATTTTGGCCCCGCCCCACTTGAAGATCGGCTTGCGCCGATGCATCACGCCCTGACGGACTTATCGGGTGGGCAGACGATTCTTCGGGTAGGGGGCGAAAATTGGCGCGATGTGCTGGCGTCTGCCTGTCCTTTCGATTTGCATCCGAGAGTGTTTGGAGAAGGGGCCTGCGCCCAGACCGTGATGGCCCACACCAACGTGCTGTTGATACCTGCAAGCGATCCGGACCGGGGTGAAGCCCTTGATATCGTCGTGCGCCGAAGTTTTGCCGACCACCTTGCCCGCTGGCTGATGGATGCTGCGGCCGAAGACGGTTTTGAATTGCGGGCACCGGTGGGATCAACCTAAAGGGTTCACCGCTGGGATGACGGAAAGAACAGCTTATTTCAACGGCGAATATCTGCCCGAATCCAAGGTCTGTGTCTCATTCAGAGACCGCGGCTTCAATCTTGGCGATGCCGTCTTTGATGCGGAAAGAACCTTTGGCGGGAAAATTTTCCGGCTGAAGGCGCATATTGACCGGCTGTATCGGTCCCTTGAAAAGGCGTCGATAGACCCAGGATTGACCCCTGCGGAAATGACCGACATCACGCGCGAGACCGTCGCGCGGAATCTTCCCTTGCTTGCGCCGGGTGAAGATTATTGGGTGATGCAACGGGTTACGCGCGGCCTCAATGTCGTCGGAGGCGAGTTGTGGCAGAGCAGTGGCGCAACGGTCATTGTCGAATGTACTCCGCTACCGCTTCGTGCCCGCGCCCCGATGCTCCGCGACGGGTTGGACGTATTTACTCCGTCGCATCGGCGAGTCCCGCCTGAAAGTCTCGATCCGAACATAAAGAGCCACAATTACCTGAATCTTGTGATGGCGGATCTCGAAATCCGGGACCGTGCCGCTCACGCATGGGCGATGCTGTTGGATACCCGGGGATTTGTATCAGAGGGTATCGGCAGCAATGTGTTCTTTGTGAAAGACGGGGAACTGCTGACCCCGAAAGCGGACTACGTCCTGCCCGGCGTCAGTCGGGCGGTGGTGCTCGAGTTGGCGGCGGCGGAGGGAGTGGCGGCTCATGAAGTGGATATCTCACCAGAGCAGGCACGTAGCGCGGATGAAGCCTTTATCACCTCTACGAGTTTTTGCATCTGCCCGGTGCGCTCCTACGATGAGGCGAGATTGGACAAGACAGGCATCCCCGGGCCGATCACGCGCCGACTGATTGATGCATTTGCCGAAGAAGCCCAATTCGACTTTGTAGGGCAGTATCTTGATGCGCTGGGGAAGTAGATCGCGGGTTCCCTTTGCAACCCTGTGGGAATCATCCCGTTTTTGACAGAATCCAGGTGGAACCCGACAATACCGCTTCGCCAGCACCACCCGCTGACAGGTTCAGATTAACCGAATGCTGAGGCGCCGTCATGGCGGTTCAGTCAGACCAGGAGAACGTTGATGCAAAACACGCTTGCCCAGGAAATTTGGCCCTTGGCCCGCAGTTCGCGTATGGCCCAGGCGCTGCTCGTTGTTGCGGGAACGGTGTTGCTTGCGGCTTCTGCCAAAGTACAGGTCCCGTTTTGGCCTGTGCCAATGACGATGCAGACCTTCGTTGTGCTGCTGCTCGGCATCGCCTATGGCCCGCGCCTGGGCTTCATCACGGGCGCACTCTACCTGGTCGAAGGGGCGCTCGGGCTCCCGGTGTTTGCCAAAGGAGCGGGGATGGCTTATCTGATGGGCCCCACGGGAGGCTATCTTTTCGGATTTGTAGCTGCCATGGGTATCTGCGGCCTGCTCGCACAACGTGGCTGGACCCAGACCGTCCTGGGTATGGTGGGCGTGATGCTGGTCGGGCAAATCCTGATCTTCGGCCCAGGCGTATTGTGGCTGGGCGCTGTGATCGGTATGGATAAAGCAATCGCGCTGGGACTGACCCCATTTATTGCCGCGGAAGTGTTCAAGATCGCCCTGGCGGCAGCAACCGTACCGCTGGTCTGGCGCGCTGTCCGCCACTGAGCGCGGCTGAGATTGGGGTCGCCCGTGCAGGTGTCACGGGACCGAAAATGAACATAAAGGAGAAAGCATGAGAGATTACCTGCATATACAGCTTGCCGAGCAAACTGTTGACCGGCAGACCTTTACCGGAGAACAGGTTGCCCGGTCAGGGCGCTATTTCATCGCCCGTGAGCTTGTGGCGTGCGGCGCGGCCAAGGTCGAACCGCTATCGGGAGACAATCCCCTGATTTTCTCGGTCGGCCCGTTTGCAGGCACCAACTTCTCCAATGCCAACCGGGTCAGCGTCGGTTGCCGCAGTCCGTTGACCGGCGGCATCAAAGAGGCGAATGCGGGCGGTACCTTTGGTTTTGCTCTCGGCCAGTTGGGTCTTGCCGGATTCACACTGCACGGAGCGGCAAGTGAGTGGACGGTGATGCATGTCTCTCTTGAAGGCGAGGTCAGTTTCTCTTCCGCGGATGACCTCATGGGGCTATCGAATTTTGACTGCGCCGCAAAACTGCATGAGCGTTTCGGCAAGAAAGTGAGCCTCGGAATTTGCGGGCCAGTCGGAGAGTATCTGGGGCTCCTGGCAGGTATTTCGTTCAGTGATACCGATCTTCGGCCGTCCCGTCTTGCGGCGCGCGGTGGCGTTGGCGCAGTGATGGGGGCTAAAAAAGTGAAAGCCATCGTGCTGGATCTCAACAAGATGCCAAAACTGCATGACCGAAAGAAAGTCATCGGGGCGGTGAAGCAGTACAACGCCATGCTCAAAGAAGACGAGATCGCGCAGAACATGAAAGCCTTCGGCACGGCAATGATGGCGGACACCCAGAATTACCTTGGGGGATTGCCGGTCAGGAACTTCACTGCCGGCCAACTGGTGGACCCCGATCAGGAAACCATGCGCATGGGCGGTGAGTTTATCCGTGACCAGAATCTTGAGCGCGGCGGCCAGACGGCCCATGCCTGCATGCCCGGGTGCACGATCGAGTGCAGCAACGTTTACGTTGACAGCGAGGGCAAGGAGATTGCCTCGCCGGTCGAATATGAAACGATCGGCCTGATGGGGACCAACTGCGGGCTGACGGATCCGGATGAGCTTGCGCGGGTCAATTTTGTCGCCAATGATCTCGGGATTGATACGATTGAAGCCGGCGCCATGATTGCTGTGTTAATGGAGGTCGGCCAGGGCGCATTCGGTGACGTGAATTTCATGTTCGAGGTGCTCGAAGAGATTCGGAGCGGTTCGGAAAATGGTCGGATTTGGGCCCAGGGGACGGCCCGGGTCGGAGAGCACTACGGGGCTGAGCGGGTACCGGTCATCAAACAACAGGCAATCAGTGCGTACGACCCTCGAGTCGTGGAGGGCACCGGAATTACCATGATGATGACGGCACAGGGGGCCGATCATACCGCTGGCAATCTTCCAAAGTTGGACTGTCGGGAGATGGATGCATCCCAGATTGTGGCAGCAAGTTTCGAAGCGCAGCGGGTGATGGCGGCGTCTGATTCATTGGGCTTATGCATCTTTGGCCGCGGCGTTACTGATACTAATGTGGAATTCATCATAGACGCCATCAATAACGCGCTCGGGACCGAACTTCCAAACTCTTTCTATCGGGATATCGGCAGTGAGACACTGCATCTAGAGCATGAGTTCAACCGGGCTGCCGGATTCAGCGATGCCGATGACGAGCTTCCGTCGTTTTTCTATAAAGAGCCGCTGCCGCCAATGGATCGTGTTGCACGCTTTCACGGCGAAGAGATCAATAAGTTCCGCGAGTAAAGTTCCATGCGACGGGAGAATGCGCCTCAGATCCCAATGATCGGATGGATCGGGGAGCCGTCACTGAAGCGGGAGAAACGAAATGGCTCGGGGTCGACCAGCGGCGTTTCATTCATGACGAGGTCGGCAGCGAGTTCTCCCGCTGCAGGCCCGATACCGAATCCGTGTCCGGAAAATCCTGTGGCAACAAAAAAGCCGGGTTGTTGAGGGACTTCTGAGATTACCGGTACCGCATCAGGAGTGACATCAATCATTCCGGCCCACTGCTGGGCAATGACTGCCTCGCGAAAGACTGGAAAATCCCTCACCAGGCAGGACCGCGCCTTGTCCAAGAGGTGTTGAACCGGCGCAGGGTCAAGAACGCGGTGCGATACAAAAGGCTCTCCTTCGCCCGCCAATGCCTTTCTGTGATGGCGCAACGCCTGGGTAAAAGCGTTGCCCACACTGGGTCGCAGGTGCCCCTTGGCCATCCAGGCGAGCTTTTTAAACAAACCCAGAAAACGCAGCGCGTCAGGCGTGAGTTCAAACCAGATGGCCGTATTGGGGGCAACGGTATAACCGCCATCGGCGCGTGGTCGAATCGCGAAACCCGGCGCGCTGATGCAGGATTTGAGGTCTGCCTCGATGGCGCCGGTACGCATGACCGATGATCGGACTTTCAATTGAGGCAATAGCAGCTGCTCGTGCGCGCAAAAGAGCCGTGACCAGGCGCCGGCGGCCAGCAGGACTGCATCAGAGCGGATCAGGCCGTTTTCGGTGAGGACGCCACAAACCCGGCCTGCACTGATGTCGAGCCCAAGCGCCGCCGTTTGTGTCAGGATGACCGCTCCTTTTTTTTGTGCGCAGCGCGCGATCGTTGGAGCAGCAACAGTCGGTTCCGCTTTACCGTCAGTCGGGCAATAAAGGGCCCCATGCCAGTTGCGGGAACTCCCTGGCAGATGCTTCGCGACCTCGTCCGCGGTAATCAGCCCGGTGTCGATGCCGAAAGGTTCTGCGTATTCAAGCCATTTTCCGTGGGCTTCAAGACCTTCATCGGAATCAGCGAGATAGAGCGTACCGCAGCGCTTGAATCCTACTTCTCCTTCGACGCGCTCATTCATTGCAGCCCATCGTTCCAGTGACTTCATGATGAGCGGAATCTCACGAGGATCGCGCCCCTGCTGGCGGCACCAGCCCCAGTTGCGGGACGACTGCTCGGCACCGATCTCGCCTTTTTCGCAGAGCGTGACCGAAACTCCTCTCTCGGCAAGCGTGAGTGCCGCACTGACCCCTATGATCCCGCCGCCGATGATGACAACCTCGGTCTTCTCCGTGGGGAAGGGATCGGCCGTCAGTGGATCAACGAGAATCGGCATTGGGCGCAGGAATGACTTTTCCAGGGTTGAATAGGCAATCTGGATCCAGTGCCTTCTTAATCGCCGCCATCACATTTAAAGCGGTGGGGTCTTTATACCTTTGCATCTCGTCAATTTTGGACATGCCGATCCCATGTTCCGCACTGAAGGAGCCTCCCAATCCGGCGACGTGGTCATGGACCAGATCGTTGACCTCCTCCCACAACCCCAGGAAAGCCTCCGCGTCCATGTCCACGGGTTGCGAGAGATTGAAATGGATATTGCCGTCGCCCACATGGCCGAACGGACACGGCCTGATCCCCGGCACCCGTTTGGCGACGGTGGCCCATGCGGTTTCGATAAATTCGGGGACCTTTGACACCGGAACCGAAACGTCGTGTTTGATGCTCGCGCCTTCGAGACGTTGCCCCTCCACAATGCCTTCCCGTAACTTCCAAAGCGACTTGGCCTGCTGTTCACTTGAGGCAATGACCGCGTCGTGAATCTCCGCCACCTCCAAAGCCTTTTCAAGAATCTCTGAAAGCAGGGCATCTACGCTGATGGCGTTGCCGCTGGCCTGAAGGGACAGCAGGACGTACCACTCATGGGGTGCCGTCATCGGATCAGAGCAGCCTGAGACGTGTTTGCAGGCGAAATCCAATCCGACTCGGGGCATGAGTTCGAAACTGCACAGAGTGCCTCCACTGCCCGATTGGGCGCGCTCCAGGAACGCGATGCTGGCCGAAAGGTCGCGCAATGCCACGAGGGCTGTCGCGCTTTGGTCAGGGTAGGGGTAAAGCTTTAGCGTTGCCGCGGTAATGATACCCAGGGTGCCCTCGGAGCCAATAAGCAGTTGTTTGAGATCGTACCCGGTATTGTTCTTCCGAAGGCCGTGCAGATCGGACAGCAGATCGCCAGTCGGCATCACGGCCTCAAGGCCCAGTACCTGATCTCTAGCGTTGCCGTAACGCAGAACGTTTATACCGCCTGCATTGGTCGCGAGGTTGCCGCCGATTTGGCAGCTGCCCTCCGCCGCAAGGCTGAGCGGGAAAAAACGCCGGGCTTCGAGCGCTGTGGCTTGAAGTTCTGCGAGGATGCATCCCGCCTCGACCGTCATCGTATTGTTGGCAGGGTCGATATCGCGAATCTGCTTGAGCCGCTCGAGACTGAGGATGACCTGGTCGGCGTTCGCCACAGCACCGCCACACAGACCGGTGTTGCCGCCTTGCGGCACCAACGGCGTTTTGTGCGCGATGCAGGCCCTCACCACTGCCTGGACCTCGGCGGCATTCCGGGGCCGAACAATGACCTGCGACTCACCGTGAAACCGGCCGCGCCGCTCTTGTAAATACGGGACTGTCTCGGAAGGATCGGTAATCACCCCTCGATCGTCGAGAATTTCCCGAAGGGTTGAGAGCAGGGTATTCATTGGACAATTCCAGACTGGCAGTCGGTGAATGACCTAGTCGGCACAAAGGTTTTTGCCATCGACCTGATTATAGGGTTCCGTGGGGACAACGGTGTCACAGTGACATTCTTTTTTGGTACAGTGTCGCGGTTGTCGATCAAATATTCAAAAATGCGGAGGAGAATCGGGTAATGCATCGGATGCTTCACATGGAGCCCAGTCTTTGTACCGGGTGTCTGCAGTGCGAGATGGCGTGCAGCTTTGAGCACGAGGGAGAGTTCAACCCGGCGCGGTCGCGCATACGGGTTTTCGAGTTTGAGCACGGCCGCACGTCTGTGCCGTATACCTGCACCCAGTGCGTCGAGGCCTGGTGCATGAAGGCCTGTCCGACCGCGGCGATTTCCGTTAATACGGAACTGGGTGCCAAGCTCGTTAGCCCCGAAGCGTGTGTTGGATGCAAGGCCTGTGTCTCTGCCTGCCCGTTTGGGACGATTGAATTTAATCCTGTCAGCGGCAAAGTCGACAAGTGTGATCTGTGTGGCGGGGATCCGAAGTGTGTGTCGGCCTGCCCGACGGACGCGATTACCTATGTGGATGCGGGCGCATCCGGCGTTGGTCGTATGCAGGCCTCCGCAGAACAGGCTGCACAAGGGGGTGCATCATGAGTTGGCAGGGAAAAATACTTCGGGTAAACCTGACTTCGGGAGAGGTAACGCCTGAGCCGCTCAATATGGAGTGGGCCAACGACTATATCGGTGATCGCGGCCTCGGCACCAAGTACCTTTGGGAGAACATGGATCCCAAAGCAGATCCCATGGGCCCTGACAATGTGTTGATTTTTGCGACCGGCCCGCTGACGGGTACCAGCGCATCTACGAGCGGCCGCTATGCGGTGATTACCAAGGGTCCTCTCACCGGCGCGATCGCCTGTTCCAACAGCGGAGGCAAGTTTGGTGCAGAGCTGAAATACGCCGGATTTGATCTCCTTCTGGTTGAGGGCCGTTCAGAAAAACCGGTCTATCTCTTGATTGAGGGTGATGAAATCAGTCTCGCCAGTGCGGACAAGATTTGGGGAAAGACGGTTTGGGAAACGGATGAGTGGATAAAAAAGCAGCATCACAA
>JAERSQ010000117.1 GCA_016845525.1 Pseudomonadota bacterium | reverse complement strand
GAGTCTGTCTGAATCCAGCCCCCAGTACTGACTGTCCTGGTGCCACGAGACAAACTGGGGAGAGCGGGGCTCCTTGATCCACCAGTCAGTCGACCAGACCAGAATGTCTGGCCCGATAAGGTCCTCGACCGCATCGAGAATCCTTGGAGTCCGAATAAAGTCGGACAGCCACTTGAACAGCAGATGATTCTTGAAGCGCTGTGACCCGCGCAACGCGCCGCCCTGAGCCTGCTCAAATGATTCAAGTTTTGAGCGCATCTCCTTCATCAGGGCGTTCGTCGCAACCGAAAAGGGTGGCACGAAGCCTTTGGTCCTAAAGTCCTCGACTTGTCGTTCGGTAAGAAACTTTCCCGTCACAGTAACGTCCTGTTCTGGCCTCTGCAACCATGGTTTCAGCGTATTTTCGGTCTGTTGATGTCGCCAACGAAGGGTTGTGAGATGGCACTTTATTAGGGTTTTGGATCGGAGAGTTTCTCCGGAGGTATTTCGTCCAGCTCACAAGAGGCCAGTATGCCTAGAAATACCAGTTGAGGATAAATTTCAATGATGTTTCATCAAACTCGTCGATACCGGAAGCCTTCGCTGCAGCGTTGACCGTCTGTTCCTTATAGTTGATGCTGCCCTCTAGGTTCAATGTCGGAGAGAATCGGTATCCTGCCTTAATCGCGGCGCTGGGCGTATCAATTTCCATATCGGTGCCAAGAATTTCGATCACATCATAGTCCAAGCGGATTCCTGCGTAGGCATTGCTGGTCAAGTCCGTCTGCCAGTGGACGACAGGCGTGGTTTCAACGGCTGCATTGTTTGAAGTCGTGATGTCCGTGTAGATGCTTCGGATGACTCCGGCATAGATTCTGGATTTTTTCGAGATTGCGTACTGAGCCGTTATCCGCCCAAAAAACGCATCTTCAGTGCTGCTGGAGCTGACTCCGTTCGTAACGCTGGTGGCGTCTGATGATCCATAAGCCAGTTCTAACTGATAACTCAGAGTCTTTCCCTTCGTGATTGTTCCGACCCCAATAGAGACCGAGTCCTGTTCCAGGGAGTCGGAAGAGAAGCTCCCTCCCTTGCTTTGGGTGGCCTGCACGATACCGTAAACCTGACTTTGATCCCGAGTTTGGTAAGTCAGAGCGACGTTTACGAAATCGTTATCCCGGTTAAAGGCCTGTGTTCTCGAAAGGGTTGTTCGGGCGGTGTCTTTTTTGTTCGTCGTGTCGTACTTCTCTTGCTGAATGGTGCCGGAGAGCGCGAGTTTTAGGGTCTTGCTTAATGCGATTTCAAGCTCATCGGCAAGCGTGTTGGTGTCCGTTGTGCTCAAACTTTTCGTTTTGATCAAAAGGTTTGAGTCGTTGGAATTCTCTTCCTCGCTTTTCAATGAGAAGAGATTCGTTGTGGTTTGCGATAGTGGAGACCGTACTTTCAGATTACCAATAAAGCTCGTTGTGTTGGATCGGGCATCATCGTTGCGATTATCCTGCTCGATTATTTGAACGCCGACAGATCCTTTAATATCTGAGGAGCCGGCTTTGCCGGTGAAATTGGCGAGGATGCTGCCGGTGTAACTAGCGCCGTCCTCGGCGTCAGGTTGCTCATTGATGTTGCTGGACAGATCCACTTCCGAGCTATGTTGGAAGCCAACCTGAAAATCGCCCATTTTGCGCTCCTTGGCGGTCACGAAACCTTCGGGCTGGCTAAATTCGCTTAGATTATCCAGCCCAAGCGCCGGGTAGGCGATGACTGTCAACAGCAGGGTGGGGAGTTGGAGAAATAAGCGATTCATTGCGGACTCCTTTCAGTTGACCCTGTCGCTTGCGGTTGGATTCGTAGACTCGAATGGCGCTTTCCATTTGGAGTAAAGCAATAATAAATCAGCATTACCGGATGATCAAAAGTTTTCGTTTGCTTCCGAGGTAGAGGAAATTAGCGAAGGCCGCCTATTTTTCGTGATTAAGCTTCGCTAGCAGACCTCTCTGGGGTAATGTACAATTTGAGGCCGACTCGGAAAGACTCCGGAGTCCATACAGTACTCCCTTCGATTATGAGGGAGATAGAAATAATTTTTCAAAATAGGAGCGATGTTATGGCAACAGCCGCAGCAACTGAAGCAACCGATGCGCAAGATGTACACGAAGTATCGGGCAAGGTGATCGCAAGAGCTATGGGCTGGTCGGCAGCCGCAGCGATAGTGCCGGTCCCTTATCTCGATATGGCCGCGCTGGCAACCGTCCAGGTCAAGATGGTGCGAGATCTTGCCGACGCCTATGGCCAGGATCGCAATGACCAGACTTTGAATGGTACGATCTCTGCTTTGTTGGGCACCCTTGGCGCCACTTCAGTAAGCGGAGCCCTCGTTGGTCCGGCAATCAAACTTATTCCCGGCGGTGGATCTCTCTTGGGTAGCGTCACCGTTGGTGCATTCGGATCTGCGGCGACCTATGCTATCGGCAAAGTGTTCGTGAAGCACTTCGAGAGCGGCGGATCAATCAGCAATTTCAGCGCTGAAAAGGTCACGGAAGATCTCAAGAAAGAATTCAGCGCTGCGAAGAGCGCCAATAAATCCAGTTAATCAGATCAATGCTTCATCAGATACCCCCACTGCTGATCGTCGCCTATGTGCTGCTGGCGGCAGTGGTGGGGTTCTTCGGAAGGAAAAGAGCAGCCGGATTTGCTGGAAATTTCGTGCTGTCTCTTGTGCTGACGCCTGTGATCATGTCGCTGGTACTGATGCTTGGTACCCCTAGACCCCAAGCGACAAAGGCAAAAGCGAAATAGTTTTGTCCCAGGCACCGGAATCGGATGCTCTAGGCGAGCGTCTGCTGGGGATGGTGCCGAACACCAAGAAGCGGCGCCCGTCATGGTGGGCATCGGTCCGCTCCCTGGTTACCCTCGAAGCAGATACGCCGGCGCGCCTCGGCGCGATCGCCGTCGTTGCAGCGCTCTGTGGCACCGGCGTTCTCTTTATCCTGAATTCGGAAGCGAAAGATATAGAGCAGGAAGGGTATAACCTCGTTCACGCGATCCTCTTTGTCTTTTTGCTCGTCACCTATCGCGTTTCCCAACTAACGTTAATTCGCCGTGCTTCGGACGCTGTTGAGACAGCGCTGGACAAGAAAAGGAAACGTGCGGTTGGTCTGGTCCTGTCGTTATCGTTGCGGGACTTGGATCAACTGGAGAGCCAGGCGATACGGAGTGGCCTGTCGGCAAATTATGGTGCGTTGTCCCAGGCATTAGTGCCGATGATTTCGGGATTTGAGGCAGTGATTCTCCTCGTGTTCATGTTTGGGTATCTGGTCTACCTTTCGCCACTGGCTGCTGCGATCACTGTGGGTGTTCTCACGCTCACCATCATTGGTTACGCAAACCATCATAAAAAAATGACGGATGCGTTACGGTTTGGTTCGCGGTCGGAGAGTTCATTCCAACGGCAAACCGACGGCATTGTCGGGGGCGCCAAAGAACTTCAATTGAGCCGGCGAAAAAGGGAACACCTCAAGGAGGCGATGAATGACAGTTCGGAGGGCCTTGCCAATGCGCGAAAGAGCGCTGCCCGGTTCTTTGCCGACTTGATAGCTACCGGGACATCTATTTCCTATCTGCTTGCGGGGATGGTGGTTTTTATACTGCCTATCTTAAGCGGCGATAACACGGAGAGCCTCTCACAGACTGTCATCGCAATCATTTTTATCCTCAGCCCTATCGGCAGCATCGTGCAGTCTATGCCGCATTTCTCAACCGCACAATACTCTCTTCGGGCGATCAATGAATTTGAATCAGCACTCGGCGAGTTGAGTTCCGGGGTAGCCCATGATGATCAGGGGCCCGAATCCGGAATTCCCGTGTTCGAGTCCATCAAGCTTGACAGCGTCAGTTATCAGCATGATGGGGAACACGGATTCGCCATCAAGAGTATTAATCTCGAGTTAAGGCGGGGTGAGACCCTCTTTTTAACGGGAGGCAATGGTTCAGGTAAGACAACATTATTGCGGGTCATTACCGGTCTTTATCCGCGTGCGGCAGGCAATATACGGCTAAACGAGGATGATATTGAACGAATGCCGAAGCAGCCTTATCGCGAACTTTTCGCCAGCGTCTTTTCGGATTTTTACCTATTCGATGGACTTTATGGCCTGTCTGAGGATGACGTTACCCAGTTAGAACATTGGCTTAGGGTTTTTAAAATCCGGGATAAACTTGCAGAGGACTTATCTGATCTTCATGGGGAGCATCTATCGACGGGACAACGGAAACGCCTCGCGCTTGCTCTGGCTCTGACCGAGGGCCGGCCGATTTTGGTCCTCGATGAATGGGCTGCGGATCAAGACCCAGAGACCCGGCGCTGGTTTTACGAGACGCTTTTACCGCAATTGCGCTCAGAGGGCCTGACCTGTCTAATCATTACTCATGATGAGTCCTACTTTAAACACTGTGATCGTCGAATTCACATGGTTGAAGGCCGACTCAGCAACGGCGCCTCCGCGTAAGAACATCAAATGATACAGAAAATCCGGTCACTCCTGCGTAGGTTCACAAAGATCTTTACGGTATGGACAGTACTTGTATTGCTGCTGTTCACGTTCTTGGCAATAGTCACCTGGAAGCATGTGGTTTTTGTGACGCCGGTCGGGGCAGTAAGCGTGTATTGGTATCGATTCCCCGCTTTGCGGCAGCTCACCGGCGAGAGCAAAGTCATTTCGGACTTAAAAGTTTCGAAGGATTCCAGCAAAAGTGCGCATATGGAGAATCTGAACTCTGTCGGCCCCCTGGGTGAAGGCGCGCACTTTGTCTGGCCCTGGGATAAGTTTTATACCTACGAAACACGACTAAGAAAAAAGAGCGTCGTCTATGAGGTTGTGTCATCGGATGGGCTTCATTACGAAATCACGCTCACGTTCCGTTGGAAGGTGCTTCCGAGGAACGTTGTAGGCTTGAATTCTCACATCGGACCGGACTATGTAAAGCGATTGCTGATTCCCGACATCGGGGCGGTGGCCCGCGGTGTGGTGGCCCGCTACGACGCCGAGGCGCTTTATACCGGGCAGCGCCAGAAGATGGCAAATCAGATTTATCAATACGTCACTTCGACGCGCCGCCTCAACGGTATCGGGGCCTTTTTTGTCGATGGCATGTCGGACGGCGACTACATTTCGCTTAAAGATATTCTGATTACGAGTGTTAAATTGCCTCCTTCTATCCGCCAGGCTATCGAGCGGAAGCTCCAGGAAAATCAGAGGGTGGAACAGTACAAGTTTAGAGTGGAGCGGGAAAAACTCGAAAGTGAGAGAAAAGCAATAGAGGCACAAGGTATCGCCAAGTTCCAGAGTATTGTTGCGCCCCAGATCACCGAAAGTTATCTCCGATGGCGGGGTATCGAGGCCACTCTGGCATTAGCAGAGTCGAAAAATAGTAAGATTGTCGTGATTGGCAACAGCGAAACAGGTCTTCCCCTGATCCTCGACACAGGCAGCAGTGGCTCAGGGCAGGTCTCAATCCGTCATCATGGCACACATCCGGGGGACTCAAGCCATTCTGCAGAGGCGGCTTCAGGGAAGACGCCTGCAAATATCCCGCCTGAGGTGGCCAAGGCAGCCGCTGAGGACTACGCGCGAAAAGCAGATGCTGTGCACCGGGCACGAGCCGAGGAAGCCGAGGCTGCAAAATATGTTCAGGATCAGGCCGCGGCCGCAAAAGCGGGCGCGTCTAAAGCCAAGGTAGGTGGGTCATCGGACGAGGCAACCGAGCAAAAGGAAGAAAAGTCTTATCACAGCGGGGAGCCTGGTACGTCCTCAGACGATTCTGATACAGAGAATTCTGGCTCGGTCAGTAGGGAGGACGATGATAAGACCGACGAAGGGTCTTCCAGCGCAAGCCAAAAGGGCAGCGGATCACAGGGGTGAATTAGCCGGCTATTCTCCGTCGAGCAGTTTCTGAATCTCGCTGTCAGACAATGACTCAAGGTGATCGAGTTCGTCGGCAAGTTCTCCGGCGCTGAATTGTGCGGCCTGCAGATCAAACGCTTTGGCTGCGAGCTGCCTTATCGTAGCGTGTTCGAACAGGTCTGTGATTTCCAGCCGGATGCTGTAGGTCTGATTGATTTCAGACAGGAGTTGGGCGCCCAACAGAGAATTGCCTCCTAGCGCAAAAAAATCATCGTCGATTCCAATCTGGTCAATTCCAAGAAAGCCCTGCCAGGTCATCGCCATCGACTTCTGCAATGGTTCCTCAGGAGGCACGTAATCGGTGGTGAGCGCGGGTCTGGCATGAGGCGCGGTTCCGTCAGAATTGGACAATTCGATATCGGCGTCGCTCGTGGAGACTGCAGTGAGTCGTGTTGCGGGGTCATTAGATGCAATCAAAAAACTATTCGGGGCAGGGTGGCTAAACAGCATCAAGGCGGCGTCTGCTCCCTTCTCGGGAGTCAGCATCTCTTGATTCGTCATGGACCATTGATCCCAATAGGATATAAACCAGGGCACTTCGCAGGAATGTTGCTGTTGCTGAACAAAAGCATCAGAGAGAAGACTTTGCACCGCGTGCGCAGTTTGACTGGCAGCCCCCAGGTGTCCGGAGAGTGACGACATCAGCATAACGAAGGCCACCTCGGGTCGGTTGATTTGCGCCTGAAGCCCCTCGAGATGGGCGAGATGTTCATCCCAGTATTCTTGGCAGGTGCATAGGTCGAGATCCCTCAGAAGCTTGCGCGGCGGTTCCCGGTGGAAGTCTGTCGCGTCAATAACTCCAACCGAGCCCAACGGCAGGCCACCGTCGTCAGGCGCATGAGAGTTCAACTCCGGGAGGGTGAAGGCATCCTCTTGGTTTTCCGACGTGAGCCGGAGTTCAACACCGTTCTGGCGCCAGGACTCCAGGAGATCCGCGTGCTCCGAAGCGCAGTCTGGTGAATGCAATGTTCTGGTCAAGGTGAGGCTCGTGGCGCCTCCGCGGATGAGCGCACCGGCAATGACAAGCCCAATAGGTGAGTCTCCCCCCAGGAGGATGAGGTGGTCGACTTTGCCAAGGAGACCATGGGACTGTGCTCCCTTTCCGGCACGGACGAATTCCCGCCCCCAACGGGTTCCGCCGCGAAAAAGAATGTCACCGTCATTCTCAGACCGAAGGGTCTCGTCCACCAATGCCGTCAATGCGTCGTGAGGGTTCAACTGCGCACTGCCCGGGTCGAAGTCAACGACGAAACTCGTCGTGCTGTTCTGCTCATGATTCAGTGTTCGTACAATCCCGGCCAAGGCAGCAACCGCGGAGAAAGGATGCTGATGATTGGGTTCAAGCACTGTGGGACCCGCAACCACCAGCCGTGGCTGGTAATCAGGTCCCATCTCAATGATCTGCCGGGCCAGCGTTGCGAGGGCGTGTAAATCCTTCCAGGAATCTTCAAGCTGTGGAGGCGCCCCGAGCAGGAACAGTATGAGGTCCGGCAGGTCGGTTATTGGGGGACGGGTAGTGACGGTGTGGCCCTTGCCCCGGTAGAGTTGAGAAAGCGTCTCGATCGAGGAGGTGCTGTCGTTGGTAAACAGGGCAACGCGCTTCGCGCCTTCTTCGGGAACGGGCTTCCGGGGCTTCAAAGACCAATCCATCTGATAGAAACCGGTGGTACCTTCCGCGCTCTCGGATGCCGGCAATTCCTGCCCTGGCTCAGTCCAGAAACGAGATCGCTGAAAGGGGTAACCCGGAAGGGGAACCCGGTGTAACTGCCTGTCGCAGGTAAAGGAGTTCCAATCCACGTCTACTCCCTGCTCCCAGAGGTTACCTATACTCCCGAGCAGGAAGCGTTGCGCGCCAATGGAACTTTGCGCGGGAGGCAATGTGGGGAAATTCGCCGGAACGGGACGCTTGATGGCGCTCGCCATGTTGGTCAGTGCTCGCCCCGGGCCGATTTCAAGCCACACGGCGTCTGGCTCGAGTTGCGACAGCGACTGCAGTGAATCGTGAAATAGAACCGGGGAGACGAGGTGCTTGGACCAATAATCCACAGAGCAGATCTGTTCGCCTTCGGCCAGTTGTCCGCTAAGGTTGGCGATTACCGGGATCGCTGGTTTCTTCCAGGAAATGGTTCCGAGTAGCTTTCCAAAAGCCGGGAGCGCCGGCTCCATCATCCGTGAGTGAAACGCGTGAGACGTCTCCAGTTCACGGACCAGCAGCCCACGCGTTTGCGCAACTTGCGAAAATGCGGCGATATCATCGGTGGGTCCGGCGACGACAGTCTGGTTGGCACCATTCAAGACCGCGATATCAAGTAGCGGATAAGCTTCTGTGACCATCTCGCGGACATCCTCTGCCGGCAGCGTGACGGCCAGCATCCGGCCTTTGTCCATTTTCTGCATCAACTGACCCCGGGAAGCGATGAGTCTTGCTCCTTCCTCAAGAGAGAGAGTGCCGGCCCTGCAAGCGGCTACGTATTCCCCAAGGCTGTGACCCAGCACCACCGATGGCCTGATGCCCCAGCTTTCAAGTAGTTCCGCCAGAGAGTACTCAACCGCAAACAGGGCGGGTTGTGAATATTGGGTTTGCTTCAAAAGCCCTGAACTGCTTTCTGGGCCGTAGAGAAGCGATATGAGCCCAGGTTCGATACGGTCCTCCAGTATGCTGTCGATCCGGTCGATGGTACTTCTGAATACGGGCTCTGAGTCATACAGGTCACGCCCCATTCCGGGATATTGCGTTCCCTGACCGCTAAAGAGAAAAGCCACCCGGCTCGAATCTGGCCCGTTGAGGACAGGAGCCAGATTGGCCAACTGACTTCCCAAGTCGTCTATGCTGCTGGTGACGAAGGCGGTACGGATCTCTTGGCGACGACGGCCCACTTGGAGTGTATGGGCGATATCCGTGAGCCTCACAGCCTCTTGGCCGATAGATCCTCGAAGATTGGCCGCTGCCGAAAAAAGCGCTGACTCCGTTTTTGCCGACAGGAGGATGAGCGCTGGGTGGTCGTGCGGATCCATGGGGGAGGGAAGCGGCGCTTCTTCAATAATTGCGTGAGCATTGGTTCCCCCAACGCCAAAGGAACTGACCGCCGCTATGCGGGGCTTGCTGCCTGTTCGCACCCAGGGCTCGGCGGTTCCAACCACAAAAAACGGTGTGTCTTCGATATTCAGTCTAGGATTTGCTTCACGGTAGTGTGCGGTCGGCGGCAGGGTTTCGTTTTTCAAACCGAGGACAATCTTTATCAGGCCGGCCAGGCCGGCCGCCTTGTCGACATGACCGATATTTGACTTCACAGAACCCAGGCCACAGAACTGTTTCGCATCTGTTGTCTCCCTGAATGCCTGCGTCAATCCTGCTACCTCAATAGGATCGCCGAGCGGCGTGGCCGTTCCGTGTGCTTCAACGTACGAGATGTCGGACGCAAAGACCTGGGCGAGAGCCTGTGCCTCGAGGATAACCTCTGCCTGACCCTGGATACTTGGCGCTGAATATCCAACTTTGTCCGAGCCGTCGTTGTTGATGGCACTCCCCTTGACTACCGCATGAATCGTATCCCGATCGTCGATGGCATCCGTCAAACGTTTCAGGACAATCGCGGCGGCCCCGTTCCCATCAACGAGGCCGCTGGGGGTGGCATCAAACGGCCTGCAAAATCCATCGGGTGAATATGCGGATCCCGGCCCAACGACATCGCCGGTCTCCTGGGGGAGGTGAATGGTGACGCCGCCTACCAACGCCAGATCGGACTGATAACTGAGTAGATGCTGACACGCCATATGGGTGCCGACCAGGGACGAGGAGCAAGCGGTGCCAATATCGATTGCCGGTCCTTTTGTGTTGAGAGCATAGGCGATTCGGGTCGGTACGAAATCCTTGTCGTTGTAGATGGATAATTGGAAGCCGCCCACCTGTTCGATGAGTCCCGGATTGGTGAAGAGGTTGAAGGGCAGATACGTATTCATGCCTGCGCTGGTAAAGACGGCGCAGTTTCCCTCCCATTGATTCGGGTCGTAGCCGGCATGCTCCATCGCATGCCAGGCCACTTCCATCATGACACGGTGCTGGGGATCGATTAGCGCGGCCTCTCTTGGCGAGATGCCAAAAAAGTTCGCATCAAACAGGTCTGCGTCTGGCAGGTACCCGCGAGAAGCGACGAAACCGGGCTGGTTGCGCCGTTCCGGGCTGATGTTCGCAGCGGTCAGTTCTTCGTCGGTGAAAAAGTGGATGGCGTCACGCCCAGTGCGCAATAAATCCCAGTACGAATCAAGATCAGGAGCGCCCGGGAGCCGCACAGCCATTCCCACGATTGCGATGGCATTATGGTCAGTTTCCAGATCTGTGTGAGTGGACATCAAACGGCTTCTCAGGTCTGTTCGCTTATTAACCGCGATGCCGGCGTCGCGCCGCCAACTGTTTTTGTGCGCGCAACCGTGTTTTATTGGGTCTCAAAGTCTGCGAGTCGGTATCCCCGCTGATGAAGCGGGCAAGACTGGAAATGGTGGGATGTCTGAACAGGTCGATCACCTCGGCGCCGCTCGGTAACAAGTGCGCAAGCTGGGTGTGGACTTCAATTATCTGAAGAGAGGTGCCACCAAGGTCAAAAAAGTTGTCAGAGCCGCTGATCGGGTTTCGTCCCAGGACCTGTTCCCATATTCCATGAATCTGCTTCTCGACTTCATTTTTGGGAGATACCTGGTCAATCGGGACCACGGTGCTCTGGGGAAGTGCAATGTCGGTGAGGGCTTTCCGGTCGAGCTTTCCATGAGTGCTTAAAGGCAGGGTTTCGCGTATCGAGAAATATGAGGGAATCAGGTGTGAAGGTAGGCGGTCCTCAAGCCAATTACGAAGATCGCTTACCTGGACTGCGCCGTCTGTGACCGGCTGGATAAACGCCGCCAAGCCCTCTGACTTTTCGCCGAGACTGCGCTTCACGACGGCAGCCTGTCTGACGTCAGGATGTTGAAGCAGGGTGGCCTCAATTTCTCCGGGCTCCACTCGGAAGCCGTTGATCTTCACCTGCGAATCGGTTCTTCCGAGGAATTCGAGTTGAACCTGGCTCGACAGACGGACCAAGTCGCCGGTTCGATAAAGCCGGCTTCCCGCCTGCTTGAACTCGCTGCCAAATGGGTTGGGGATGAACTTTTCCGCCGTGGCACGCGGCTGGTTGAGGTAGCCGCGGGCAAGTCCAATACCGCCGATATAGAGCTCGCCCGGCGCACCCGGGAGCACGGGGACAAGGTTGTTATCAAGCACAAACAACTGCACGCCCTGGATAGGTTGCCCGATCGGCACGTTCCCGAAGCTGGATTCGGCCAATGAGAAAACACAGCAGCCGACGGTGGCTTCAGTGGGCCCGTATTCGTTGACGGCGGTAATGGCGGCCTCGGTCTTGCCGAACCACGGGTTTACATGATCAGACGCAAGCGCTTCACCCCCAAGAACCAAAAATTTTGTGAGTTCGTGATTCATGTCTGACCGAAGGTCGCGAAACCGGTTGAGGATTTCGAGGTGGGCGGGCGTCATCTTGAAAAAGCTGAATCGATTGGTTGATCCTGCCAGATGCTGAAGAGCCTGGGTCTCATTCTCGGCAGGTATCAGCACAGTGGGCTTTCCAGCGGTAAGCGGGGCAAACACACTGGTCACCGCAGCGTCGAAACCCAGGGAACATAAAATCGGAGCGCCATCGCCATAATCTGCCTGGTAGGCACGGCTTGCCCAGAGGACGTAGTTGCTTAATCCCTGATGGGTCACTTCGACCCCTTTGGGTTTTCCGGTAGACCCCGATGTATAAATAACGTAGGCGATATCGGGGCCCGCGATGGAATGGGGGAGTCGGTCTGTTGATCCCTGATTTTCGCCACCGACATCATGGATTTCGCAGAGATCGGGGACACGTAACTGAGTCGATGCGTTAGTTTCTCTATCCGTAATCAGCAGGGCAATTTGCGCATCATCTATCAGATACTGAAGGTGATCGCGTGGGTAGCCCGGATCCATCGGGACATAGGGGCAACCGATCTCAAGGCAAGCCAGAAGCGCGACAATCTGATCCGGCGTCGGTTCAAGCAGAATGCCAATTCTCTGATGAGGCTCGATGCCTTTGCTCAGCAACCGGTGCGCGAACGCAGCGGTCTTCTTCGTCAGATCTGCAAAACTCAGGTCCGAGTCAGGTTGACCGAGAACCCTGACGGCGACACTATCGGGCCGCGCTTCAGTGACGTTTCTAAGGATCTCTGGCAAAGGAGCAAAGGAGTCAGGGGCTGGTGCATTATTCCAGCGACGGACGGTCTCGTCATAGTCGGCGGTGCTCAGCAGGGGCAGTTCGCTGATAAGCCTGTCTGCCGGATGCGAGAACAGGTCGATAAATTGGTCAAAACTCCGTAGGAGCCGCCGTATGGTTTGGTCCTCAAACAGATCCGAGTTGTAGTCAGCAACAAGTTCGAGTTCGCTCCCTATGTGGTTGACGGTCAGCGTGAGGTCAACCCGTGCATGAGTCGCGGGGGCAAGTACAGGGCGAATCACTGCGTTGCCAAATCGGTACTCGGCAGGAAGCCGTTCATAGTTGAAGATGACGTTGACCAGCGGCGGACGGGCAGGATCTCTTTGCAATTCCAGATCATCAAACAACCAGGCAAAAGGGTAGGCCTGATGCGCATAGGCGTCCAGCAATGTCTTGCGAGTCTGATCGATGAACTCAAGCTGTGTGGCGCTTTCCTCAATTTGGCTGCGGACTGGGAGAAGATGAACGCCATAGCCAACCATGGGCTTTTGGGTCTCTGTTCGTCCGGACGACGCGGTGCCTATGATCAGATCCTGATGATCGCTCCAGCGGTGCAGCAAGGCTGCGAAAGCCGAGTGTAAGAGCATGTAGGGCGTTACGCCGGCCTGTTTTGCAGCAGATTCGAGCTTCTGAGCCAGTCGTTCTCCGCTTTGCAGTACCGTGCGCTGACCGCTCCAGGTGCGGACTCCCTGTCGCGGGTGGTCGAGGGGCAGGTCTAAAGGAGCAGGAAGGGGTGCGAGCGACGAATGCCAGTAAGCCGCGCTTTTTTGCATTTTCCGGGAGTGACGCTGAGTATTTTGCGCCTCTACATAATCACTAAAAGCCTGTGCCGACTGCAGGGCAGGAGTGGATTGACCTTGAGACATCGATTCGTAGCACTCGGTCAACTCCCTGATAAGAATACCCATCGAGGGCCCGTCAGACACAATGTGGTGGGCGAGCAGGGCGATCAAGCAATGATCGCTGCTCAGCTTGAGGAGGATCGGCCGAAAGAGGTTGCCGTTCGAAAGATTCACTCCACCGCTAAGTTGGTCTTTAAGCCAAGTCATAGCGGCGGTTTGGGGATCGTCGGCGGCTTCAAACGTCTGGACTTCCAGCGTTGCTGTCGGATGCGGGTGGATCAGAAGGGTTTGTCCCTGATTCACGATATTGCTGCGCAGAGATTCATGTCGCTGGATAAGGTGATGAAAGGCCTTCCCCAGCAGAGACTCGTCAATTGGCCCGGACCAGTCGATGACAGCAGGGTCCATGTAGGCGGCATTGCCCCCTTTATCAAGTGTCGAGAGGATCCATAACTGGCGTTGAGCATCAGAGGTTGGAACCTTCAGGCCCGCCGGTTTCTGAAAGACCTTCTTCAGGCGGTCGATTCGGGGCAATCCTTCGATGACCTGGACGTCACTGACGCCGAAATCCAAAAAGCAGCCGATTTCGGTCACACCCATCTGGATCAGACGTTCCACCATTGGCGTGCAACTCTCGGGGGATCCGATCAGGGACCGTTCTTGCACATACCGTTCATATGCTTTTGCGATGATGAATGCTTTATCTTTCTCGCTCACCGTATCGATATTGCGCAGATGCTCCGGAAGCGAGTCTCCCATCTTCTGAAATAGCGCCATGCTTCCAAGAAGATAGTCCGACATGGGGGTTCGCGCGGTTTCAACCGCGTCCCCGGCATCCTCTTCGAGATAGGTGTGCAGAAGTACGGCGATCCGTATATCGGCGGGGTGTCTTCCGAACTCGATCCATGCCTGCTGATAGAGGCGGAGATTCTCTTCAAGTTCCTCGAGGGACTGTCCGAGCAGGTTGGTGAGCACACCTAAGCCGAGTTCGGCCGCCTTGCGATAGGTGTCGGGATTGCGCACAACAGTAAGCCACCCCGGCAGAGACTCCTGTTTTGGTCTGGGGAAAATTGCCAAATCGACCTTTTTGCCGCTACCCCCGGTAAACGACTCTGACTCACCGGCCCAGAGGCGGCGAATGACGTCAATGTTATCGAACGTCACAGAGCGACTGTTTTCAAAATTTTCCGGGGCTAAGGCAAAGTCATTCGGATGCCAGCCTGTGGCGAAAGAAATACCGATACGACCATCGGACAGGTTGTCAACAAGAGACCATTCTTCGGCAACACGCAAAGGGTGATGCAGCGGCACGACGATGCTGCCGGCCCGAAGCTTGATGGACTTGGTTTCGCGGGCGAGGGCCGCAGCCAGTACGGATGGGTTGGGCGAGAAGCCGCCAAAACGATCAAAGTGGCGTTCGGGTATCCAGATGGCTTCATATCCCTGCTGATCGCCGTGCCGGCAGGCGTTTATCAGAAGATCGTACTTCCCTTCCGCATAGTCGGCGTCGTAATTGCCGAAGAAATAGAGACTGAACCTGACCCTCTCTTCGACAGCGACAGACCGCGGTGCTTCCTGCGTGGTTGGTGCGGGCAGAGTCTCTCCGGGGAAAAAGCCGCCGGAGCGCATTGCCCCGATGGTGTCTTGGATGGCGAAGTAGACCCGGTCCAAGTCCTCGTCGGTATGGGCTGTTGAGAGAAAACAGGCCCGCCACTCCCAGATATAAACGCCTTTTTCCAGTAAGTGGTAGAAGAAGACCTCGAGATTGCCTGGCCCCCGGAAGGTGAATATCGAACCAAAGAACACGATCCGTAATTGCAGGGATTCTTTCTCGAAGAGTCGGTTTACCCGGTCGGCAAATTCGCGCATGCGATCCGACAGCGCCTGCTGAAGTGTCGGACCCTGTCGTTTGAGTTCTCTCAGAGTGGCCAGACATCCTGCCATGGAGACGGGATGCTGACAGAACGTTCCGCCAAAATAAGTCCGCTGTGCACTGGGATAGGACTCATCACCGTATTGCCACATCCCTCCGTCAATGCCATCCATGAATCGGGCGCTCCCTGCGACAGCGCCAATGGCGGTCCCGCCCCCGATGATTTTTCCATAGGTCGCGAGGTCTGCCTCAATACCCCATAATCCCTGGATACCGGCAGGATGGACCCGGAAACCGGTAATCATTTCATCAAAGACAAGGGCGATGTCGAGCTCTTCTGTCAGGCGCCGCAGATCGCGCAGGAATTCGACGGGTTGCAGCTCAAGGTTGCGGCTTTGAACGGGTTCCACCAGAACAGCAGCAATCTCCCCTGAATGCTGCCGGATGGTCTCGAGACTCTCCGAGGCGCCATATTCCAGAACCAGGCAGTCGCTTGCGACGTTGCCCGGAATGCCCGGCGAGACTGGTTCGGAATGCCATTGGCCATCCTGACCCTTAACGCGTTTGGCCAAGGTTCCATCCGAATGACCATTGTAGGCCCCCTCAAAAATCACAATCTTGTCCCTGCGGGCAGCCGCCCTCGCCAAGCGGATGGCTGTCATAACGGCCTCGGTTCCCGAGTTGGTAAACGCGACCCGCTCTTTCCCTGTCAGCTCACAGAATAGCGACGCGACCTCCTGCATGACGGGGCTGCGCGGACCCAACTGAAATCCGTTGCTGAGTTCTTGTTCAACAACACCGGACATATGCGCCGGTTTGCTGCCAAACAGCAGCACACCGAAGCCCATGGTCAGGTCCACGTATTCGTTTCCATCCACATCGATCATGCGAGAACCCGTCGAGCGGGCTCCGGTAATCGGATAGAGCATTTCCTTTGTAGAAAAACGGAATCCCACGCTTGCCCGACTGTCGGCGAGCTGAGGGCGGCATGCCTGGGCAAGCCGCTTTGATTCAGGAGTGCGCTGGAGATAGCGCTCGACGAGCTCATCCAGATGAGCTTGCTGCTGGCTTGTCAGGGTAGAGGGGGTTTTCAGGGGCTGATTCAATGCGCGCAGGGGCGAAGAGCGGTCATCATCCGTGCCGG
>JAERSQ010000116.1 GCA_016845525.1 Pseudomonadota bacterium | reverse complement strand
ATCGGCACCACCGCGCCGTTCTCCGCCTGTAGCGGCGCTTTAATGGAGACCTGATCGCTTTGTTCTGCATCCGAGCCGCCGAAAAATGCGTTAAGCGCATCGGCTTCCGTCTTGGACTCGAACGCCGCCTGAGGCCAGGCCCCCGCGAGCACCCGCGTGGGAGTCAGCATGCCAGCACCGGCAGCGACCGCAAGGGTGCCGGCCGCCAGTGAGCCTTTAAGAAAAATTCTGCGTTTCATAACTGTTGCCTTTCCTAAATGGTTGAATCGGTTTTTTTGTTAACTTGTCGTTAGTGCTTTAAGTATTCAAAGCGCAGGTGCCGACCGCAGGACTCGATGCGAGAACCGTATCCTGAACTTCGGTGGCGACCGCCTGGGCACCTAAATCGAGAGCAGCCAATCGACCAGCAGGTCGATGTCTTCTTCGCTGATCAGTTGATGCTTGCCAAATGGCGGCATCGACGTCAGGGGATTCTTTTCCGTCGCATCCCAAATCTGGGCGCGAAGATCTTCACGGTTCGGATAACGCGCTGCCATCGCTACCAGCGGCGGTGCAATATTGCCCCCTGGAGGAAAGCCTTCCGGCCAGGGATTCACCATGGCCTGGTGACAGGCGAGGCAGTTGCCACCTCTGCGGTTTACGGCAACACACCAGCCCTTGAGGATGTTGTCTCCATCTTTGGCGGCACCGGCCTTGCATTGTTTTTCAGTGGGCCATTCACCTGCTTGAACCACCGAGGTGACGCCTGTGGTCGCAACCAGAGAGACCGCTGCAGCTGCTGCCAGGAACGCACGTTTGAATCTGTGCATAGTTATCCTCCATTTGCCAGCGCCGCGTGCTTCTCCCAAAACAACGCGGTGCTCGTGGTGAGTTATCTGATCGGCCAGATAATTATTACAAATAACTTGATAACCGCCATTTAAACGGAATTCTCGGCTCATCGCAAGGAGGGTCACTTAAAGTGCTATCGACTCTCCTTATCTATGGGTACACAAATTTTCTAAAACGGCTGGCTCCTAGCGCTTTTTCCCCCGATATTTCTCGATTTCCTTGATTCGTGCATCGATACTCGCTTTGAGATAGACACTTTCCCCAACGTGGGTAGCTGCGGTCCGCAGGTGACCCAGTGCCTGATCGAGTTCGTCTCTGAGGTAGTGATATTCCGCCAGCGCCTGAAAAGACTGCGCCCATTGATCGCGCTCGCCTTCGATACGGGATAACAGCTTATATAACGCCGCGTTGGCAGGTGCTTCTCTCAGGGCCCGACGAAGACTCAGCCTGGCTGCTTTGAGCTGTCCCGATTTCATAAGCGCATCCGCCAGATAGAAGGCCGCTATCACTGAAAACCCGTCTTGGTCCTGTATCGACTCAAGGACGTCCACCGCCTCAAGCGCACTGCCCTCTGCGAGCAGCGCTTCGGCAAGCGCAATGCCGTATGGGGGGTATTCAGGATAATCGGCTCTGAGCGCCATCGCCGTCTTTACGGCACGAGCGTTATCGCCCTGACGAATCAATGCCAGCACCAGACCATACCGCGCTGCGCGTGCGCCCGGCACATCGGCCGATTCGACTTCGTGGAGAAACCCAGCGACGGATCCCCCGCCCTGAGGACTTTCAAAAAGAGCCCGAACGCGGGCATGTGCGTGAAAGTAATCCAATGAAGGAGGGTTGGCGGTGTCTCCATACTGGCGCAGGCGACTTTCCACCAATCCGAGGCGATTCTGGGTCAGGGGGTGTGTCCTGAGGTACTCCGGCGCCTCTGAACTCTGCAGTCGACTTTCCTGGTCGAGCCTTTTGAGAAAATCCATCATGGCGTCAGCGGGATAATCCGCGTCTGTCAATATAGCGAGACCCAGTACATCCGCCTCGCGTTCGAATTCACGGCTGTACCGCAACTGATCCGACATTGCCGCACCCGTGGTGGCCGCCATGGCGGCGGCACCAGCTTGCCCTCCCAACAGGATCGCCGCCAGTATCCCGGCGGTAGTCGGAATTTTGCGACGGCCAGCACGTTCCATCATGCGAGGCAGATGCCGCTGCGCAACATGTGCGATTTCGTGGGCCATCACAGAAGCCAGTTCTGCCTCAGAGCGTGTCGTGGTCACAAGGCCCGTGAAAACAGCGAGCCGGCCGCCCGGCCCGGCAAATGCGTTAACCAGTTTGCTTTCGATCAGAAAAAACCGCAGGCGGTCCGTATCCCCCCCCAAACCGGCTGCCAATCGCTGCCCCAGATTCTCAACATAGCGGACCAGCAGCGGGTCTTCGACGAAAGCAAGCTGCTGGCGTGCGGCCGCGATGAACTCGCGGCCCATGGCTTCCTCCTCGGCCGGGATAGCAATGCTCGCCTGGGCTGGTGCGAGCAGATGACCCGAGTCAGCAGACAGCGGCGCCGTCGTGAGGCAGGCAAGCGCGGCCAAGACGGTCCCCATAATCCGCCGGCGGCAGCTTGATTTGAACCCGGCTATGGTCACAGGATGATCTTACCAAAGCGAAAATCACTGAGGTTTGGATTCGTCCGGCCCCCGCTTTAGAATCGCCGGGCCGTTATTGAACCCCTCGAATCAGGTCTTGCTGGGCCCTGCCGGACTTGAGCCAACCCTGGAGATGATCATGCTTCACGACGACAGTCAGGAAACCCTCAAAGCGCGCGAAGAAGAGCTGCAAGACCGCTACGAGGCCGCATCCAAGGCGGGTCTTTCCCTGGACATGACCCGGGGTAAGCCGGCGCCGGAACAACTGGATCTGTCGGATCCGCTGCTTGCCCTGCCAGGCGCCGGTCAATTTGCTGATCAGGACAACACCGATTGCCGCAACTACGGCGGCATTGACGGCCTGCCTGCGATGAAACAGCTTTTTGCCGATATCCTGGGCTGTCAGCCTGATGATGTCATTGTGGGGGGAAACAGCAGCCTCACCATGATGCACGACGCCGTGGCCCGTGCGGTCCTGTTCGGTGTACCGGGCAGCGACAAGCCCTGGGGCCAACAGGGCACCATCCGCTTCTTGTGCCCCGCCCCCGGCTACGACCGTCACTTCGAGATTACATCGCACCTCGGCTTTGAACTTGTTAACGTGGAGATGACCGATAACGGGCCGGATATGGATCATGTCGAGGCCCTCACAGCAGATCCGGCTGTCAAGGGGATTTGGTGTGTCCCGCGCTACAGCAACCCCACCGGCATCACTTACGGTGAGGACGTTGCCCGACGACTCGCAGCAATGGAAGCCGCCCCGGACTTTCGTATCTTCTGGGATAACGCCTATGCCGAACATCATTTTCGCGATGCGCGCCAGCCGGTACCAGACATCCTGAGCGCCTGTCGCGAGGCAGGCCACCCGGATCGGGTGCTGATGTTTACGTCGACCTCCAAGATGACGATGGCAGGCGCCGGGGTATCGGCGATGGCGTCCAGCCCGGCTAACATCGAGGACGCGCGTCGGCACCTTTCGGTTCAGACCATCGGTCCAGACAAATTGAATCAACTCCGTCACCTTGCTTTCTTTGGCGGTATCGAAGGTCTGCGCTCGCACATGAGTCGTGTGGGCGAACTCCTGGCGCCCAAATTTGCTCTGGTTCAGGAAATCCTCCAGCGCGACCTCGGGGGCAAGGGGATCGCCACCTGGTCGGATCCGAACGGCGGATACTTCGTCAGCGTGACCGGTCCGGATGATTGTGCAAGGCCGGTCATTGAGATGGCAGCCAAAGCGGGTGTCAAACTCACACCCGCCGGGGCGCCGTTTGCTTACGGGCTCGACCCCCAGAATCGAATTATTCGGCTGGCGCCAAGTTTCCCCCCCCTTGAAGACATCCGTCAGGCCATGGAGATTTTCACGCTTTGTCTGGAGCTGGTTGCCATCCGCCAGCGACTGACAAGCGCTTAAAACGCCCGAAAAACGGCTTTTTTGCACTAAGAACCAATGTGTTTTAAAATTTGATTAACTACTAATATATGTTCGCAACTGCAATGGCGCACCAGGCGCCAGGGGTAGCCTAGAAAGTTGCCGGGCGCCGGCCACTTACTGAACCCAATGACGATGCGCCCCAGGCAAGCATCTTGGCGTTGCAGGACAGCGCTGACGACAACACCGGAAACATTCCAATCAAGAGACGAGGAGATTTGACTATGTCTGATTTCAACCAGGAACTGGATGCACGGGGGCTCAACTGCCCGCTGCCGATCCTGCGTGCCAAGAAAACGCTGAATGCCATGAGCGCAGGCGAAGTCCTCAAGATCATTGCCACCGATCCCGGCTCGGTAAAAGACTTCGAGGCGTTCGCTACGCAAACCGGCAACGAGTTGATGGGCTCATCCGAGGACAACGGAGAGTTTCATTTCCTTCTTAAGAAAGGCGGCTGATTCACTGTTGCAGTGTCACGGCCCCGTTAGGTTTACCGACTTTAATCTCGCCCAAATATCCGGAGGTCTTCTGTGAGCGAAAAGAACCTGACCATTATTGCTTCCAAGGGAACCCTTGATTGGGCATACCCGCCCTTTATCCTGTCTTCGACCGCGGCAGCACTCGGTTATAACGTGACTATCTTCTTCACTTTCTATGGACTGCAGCTGCTGAAAAAAGACCTGAGTCTCTCTGTGAGCCCGCTGGGTAACCCCGGCATGCCCATGCCCATGAGCATGGATAAGTGGTTTCCGGTGCTCGGCACCGCGATTCCGGGAATGCAGACCATGATGACCGGCATGATGAAGAACACCATCAAGTCCAAAGGGGTAGCCAGCGTGTCGGAGTTGCGCGACCTGTGTCTTGAGGCAGACGTCAAGATGATCGGCTGCCAGATGACCATCGATCTCTTTGACATGAAACAAGAGGATTTGATTGACGAGATCGACCTCGGGGGTGCGGCAACCTGGCTGGACCAAGCCAGCAGTTCCGACATCAACCTCTTTATCTAAGGCTTCAGATCCAAGCCCGGCTGGCGATCGTCGCTTGCCGGGCTTCCCCGCCGCCTCGGGGACCCCACCTCACGCAAAACAGACCCACGTCGTCGCAATGTACTTGTGACCTGTACTGACCGTGTCGCCCTGATGCAGATGGGTCCAGAAGGGCGGGAACAGCAGCAGTTTTCCTGCCTCGGGTCGTACCTCAATCTGCTGATGAAAAAACTCGGTAGCGCCCCCCGGTTCAGACACCGAGTTGAGATACCAGATGGCGACGAGCTGGCGCTGGCTCAGTGGGCCGGGTCCGCTGTCGACGTGCCAACGATAAAACTCGCCGGGCACGCTGCGCTGCAGCTGATAACCCATATCCTTGAAGGCGTTGCTCGAAAAGAAAGGGTGCAGCCCGCTTAGCAAAGACAGGCCGTGCTGCAGCGATTGCAGCAGTCTTTCGTCAACATCACGCCACTGCGCCAATCCCGTGATGCGAAGATCCGTGGAACGCTTTACGGTTTCGTCAATCATTGCACCGGGTCCCATTGCGCCCTCGCGATGCAGATCGGTCTCGGATTCAAACCGGTCTATCACCTGCTGGCAAAAATCCGCCTCCAGTGCGTTCGGCAGGGCGTAAATGAAACTGCCGGGCTGCAATTCTGAAAATGTGTCCGACATGGCGGATTCCGTCCTAGCGATCCAGCACCCGGTGCGCCAGCGCCGGAAACTGCTGGCGGCGCTGCGCCGCCTTGTCCCGGTCCAGGGGGGCAAAGATGACACCCGGGCCACCGGCACATTCAGCCACGATCCCTCCCCAGGGATCAATGATCAGGCTATGGCCAAATGTCTGCCGGCCGCTGGTGTGCTCACCCACCTGGGCCGGCGCAATAACCCATGCCAGGTTTTCAATCGCACGTGCCCGCAGCAAAGTGTGCCAATGCGCCCGTCCGGTTGGGACCGTAAAGGCAGAGGGAATCGAGAAAAGTTCAGCGCCGGCGGTGGCCAGGTGTCGGTACAGTTCCGGAAAGCGCAGGTCGTAACAGATCGTGATTCCCAACGTCAGGCCCAGCGCATCAACTGCCAGTGGCTCACTCCCGGGCGCGATATGTCGCGACTCACAGTAGGATTCGCTGCTGGATACGCTGACATCAAAGAGGTGGATCTTGTCATAACGCCCGATGCGCCGGCCGTGATCGTCATAAACGAGGCAGGTGTTGGTCACGCGGCCATCGGGAGCAGGAAGCGGTGTGGATCCCCCGATAATCACCGCACCATGGTCGCGCGCCGCGCCGCTCAACATGGCTTCGACTTCGTTCACGCGCCCGGCCGCGTCCTGGCGCTGGTGTTTGGTTTCGGACATCAATGAAAAGTTTTCGGGCAAAGCGATGATGTCGGCCCCGCCCGCTGATGCCTGATCGATAAAGGTGCGGGCCGTCTCAAGGTTCTCTTCCAGCACCGCGGTTGACGTCATCTGTACCGCAGCCAGGATGAGAACGTTTTTGGCAGCATCCTTGTCCATCTTTTTGGTCGCCTTCCCTGATGGGATTGAATGACTCTGCCGACCACCAGTCCGGCGCAAGCAGTGCCCAATGCTCTGCGCCCCAGCACCCGGCAGTGGTGCGTAGGTACTACATCAACACCACGTCGTAACTTTCCTGGTTCTGCGTTGGCTCGACCTGCAGATGAATCGGCTTGCCGATGAATTCCTGCAGATCCGCCAGGCCCGTGGACTCTTCATCGAGCAACATATCGATAACGGTCTGTGACGCCATCACCAGATATCCTTTCGCCTCAAAGGCCCGCGCCTCGCGCAGGATCTCGCGGAAGATTTCGTAGCACAGTGTTTGTGCTGTTTTTTGTGTCCCCCGTCCCTGGCAATGCGGACAGGTTTCGGTCATGCCCCGCTCCAGACTTTCACGGGTACGTTTACGCGTCACCTCCACCAGGCCCAGCACCGACATGTCTGCGATGTGACAGCGGGTCCGATCGCGCGCCAGGGCGCGCTCAAATGCATCCATCAATTGGCGGCGGTGCTCTTCATCTTCCATATCGATGAAGTCCACGATAATGATGCCGCCGATATTCCGAAGCCGCAGTTGCCGGGCAATGGCCTGTGCGGCCTCCATGTTGGTCTTGAACAGCGTCTCTTCCAGATTTCGTTTACCGACAAACCGACCGGTATTGACGTCCACCGTGGTCATGGCCTCGGTCTGATCAAACACCAGCGAACCACCTGATTTGAGATCCACGGTACGGTTCAGTGCGCGGTGAATTTCATCCTCAATGGAATAAAGATCAAAAATAGGCCGCTCACCGGGATACACCTCAATACTGTCGGCCAATTGAGGCATCAGATCTACCGCGAACTGGTGCATGAGCGCGTAGGTTTCACGGGAATCCACCCGGATCTTCTCCACATCATCACGTGCCAGATCCCGGATCACCCGAAGCGATAGCGGCAGGTCAGCATGAATGAGGTCGCCTGCGCGCGCGGCCGCAATCTTGCGCTCGATCTGCTGCCAACTGCGATGCAGGAACTCGAGATCGGCCTCGAAGTGAAGACTGTGCTGTGCGTCCGCTGCCGTACGGACAATAAAGCCCGCCTGCGTCGGGTGCTCCTGCAACGCGGTATCCAGCGCCTGAAGCAGCCGATCCCGTTCGTCCACATCCTGGATGCGCTGCGAGATACCGCGATGCTCCGATCCCGGCAGCAGCACCAGATAACGGGAGGGAATAGAGAGTTGGGTGGTCAGGCGAGCGCCTTTGCTGCCGATCGGATCCTTGGCTACCTGAACGACAATCTCCTGCCCCTCAGAAACCAATTCGGTGATATCGGGTCTGGGCGGGGCCGGGCTCGGTTCGACCGTCTCCTGACCCGCGGCCTCCTCCGAGGCGTCCGGCGAGACGGTGCGGTGCGGAACCATGTCGGCGGCATGCAGAAATGCGGTGCGCTCAAGACCCAGATCCACAAATGCGGCCTGCATACCCGGCAGGACCCGAACCACTTTCCCTTTGTAGATGTTGGCAACGATGCCGCGGCTGCGGCTTCGCTCAATGTGCAACTCCTGCAGACCCCCGTTTTGCACCACGGCGACCCGCGTCTCCTGCGGCGTCACATTCACCAGCAGTTCTTCACTCATTGCGCCTATTCTCCTTCCAACCGGGGTGGATTCCCGCCAGCGCCAGAAGCACCGTGGTCTCATACAGGGGCAAACCCATCACGGCTGAGTAACTCCCGGACAAAGACGCCACAAACGACCCGCCAAAACCCTGGATCCCGTAGGCTCCAGCCTTGTCGTAGGGTTCCGGGGTATCGCAGTAGGCACGGATGACATCTTCCGACAAGCGACAGAATGTTACCGTACTTGTCACTCGTCGTGACTCGCGCCAGTCTCCTCGGGCAACCGTCACGGCCGTGACCACCTCGTGACTGCGCCCGGAAAGGCACTGCAACATTTCGAAGGCATCAGCGTCATCTATCGGCTTGCCCAGAATGGTGTCGTCAAGCACCACCACCGTATCCGATCCCAGGCAGACGGGGTGCTCACCCTCCGCATCCGCAGCCCGCACCGCAGCCGCGGCTTTTTTGACGCTCAGGCGCTCGGTGAGGTCAGCCGGTCGCTCGCCCGGTACGGCTGACTCGTCAACTTTGGGCTCGTAGGTCCAGAAATCAAAACCGGCCTGCCGTAACAGTTCCGCGCGGCGCGGCGACTGCGACGCAAGACAGAATCCTCGCTTCATGACACCCGGCCCGACCGGTGATAGGGCATTCCGCGGGAAATCGCATAGGCACGATACAGTTGCTCGGCAATAACGATGCGAACCAAAGGATGAGCCAGGGTCAACGGCGACAACGACCAGCACTGATCCACCGAAGTCAGCACTTCGTCTGATAAACCGTCCGGTCCCCCGACGATGAGAGCGACATCACGGCCGAAGGTCATCCATTTCTCCAACTGCCCCGCCAATGACTCGGAATCGTAACTGCGGCCGGATTGGTCCAGGGCAATCCGGTAGGCGCCGGACGGCGCAGCCTGCAAAAGCCGAGCCCCTTCCTCGCGCACAAGGCGGGAGAGATCCGGGTTCTGGCCTCGGCGGGGCGTATCGACGTCGATCAGTTCAAGCTGTACGCCCGAGCGCAGGCGCTGTGCATACTCACTGAAACCATCGCTGATCCACGGCGGCATCCGTCTGCCGATGGCCACCAGATGGATTCGCACGGTGTCAGCCTTCGCCCTGGCGCTCTCTTGC
>JAERSQ010000115.1 GCA_016845525.1 Pseudomonadota bacterium | reverse complement strand
CCATCCTGCAATAGAGGACCCATCAAACATCTTGCCCTCCTCAAACAATTCCCCATCAATCACCGAAGCCGGCACGGAGACGTGCTGCTCCTTGCCATGGGTATCGGTAAATCGAAAATCGACAAACTTTGCTTTGCTGTCGCTGATCAGTTTCAGCGCGTCTTCTGCTGACATTGCTTTTTCCTCTACGGTGGACGCGACGAGCGCGCCCGAACCGTCGCCGGTTACACTCTTCGCTAAGATTCATTAAACCCAGTCTCTTTTACCTAGCAACTTCCGTGCCAACGGAAATAACGGGAAAAACCACGACCTATCCCCAATTAATGCACCGTTTTGGTGCAGATAAAGAGAGAATGCACTATATCCGTGCATTATATATCCGCCAAGAGTTAGTTTTTGGAAAACCGGTGGGATTAATGATGTCGGCCTAAAGATACCGCGGTGTCGTTCAATTCGGACTTACCTTTGGCTCGCGCGGAAGAACCCTACCGCGTATCCCTAAAACAAGGCGGCTACTCTCGACCCGATAAGCCATAACCGATCCAGACGGCGGCTGGGTTTTCGCACTGAAAAACAAAATCTCGTTGCAACACAACGCCTTCTTGAACCGCCAAACGTATCCACTGAAATAAGGCGCTTTAGGCGCACCGGTATAATCCGTTTATTCCACTGGAGTGACGTCGGGAACCAAATAGTGCATTTTCAGGATTTGATCCTGCGCCTCCAGGCGTACTGGGCGGACCAGGGCTGTGTGGTGCTTCAGCCTTATGACATGGAAGTCGGTGCGGGCACCTTCCATACGGCGACCTTCCTTGCGGCCGTAGGCCCTGAGCCGCTGCGCGCGGCTTATGTCCAGCCGTCCCGCAGACCCACGGACGGTCGCTACGGTGAGAACCCCAACCGGCTCCAGCACTATTTTCAGTTTCAGGTCCTCCTGAAGCCCTCGCCGGAGGATTTTCAGGGCCTTTACCTCGGCTCTCTTGAGAGTCTCGGCATCAGTTTTCAAAAAGACGATGTGCGCTTTGTTGAGGACAACTGGGAATCACCGACACTCGGGGCCTGGGGCCTGGGCTGGGAGATCTGGCTGAACGGGATGGAAATCTCCCAGTTCACCTATTTCCAGCAGGTCGGTGGGCTCGACTGCCGTCCGGTCACGGGTGAGATTACCTATGGCCTGGAAAGAATCGCGCTCTATCTGCAAGGCGTGGACAGCGTCTTTGATCTTAAGTGGAACGCGCACTTCAGTTACGGCGATCTCTATCACCAAAACGAGGTGGAGCAGTCGGCGTATAACTTCGAGCATGCGGATGTCGATGTGCTGCTGCGTCAGTTCGAGAGCTGCGAGTCGGCCTGCGAGCATCTTTTGGAGCAGCGCTTACCCTTGCCGGCCTATGAGCAGGTTCTGAAGGCTTCCCATACCTTCAACCTGCTGGATGCGAGACACGCAATCAGCGTGACTGAGCGGGCGCGCTACATCGGGCGGGTTCGCAATCTTGCCCGGGGCGTTGCCCAATCCTATTTCGATGCGCGTGAAGCGCTCGGGTTTCCGCGAGGGCGCTCATCATGAGCAAGACACAGGGCAGGGCGGACCTCCTGGTGGAGGTCGGTACCGAAGAATTGCCCCCAGCAGCCCTGCAGCAACTTAGCGAAGCCTTTGCGTCCGGTTTGGCCGAGGCCCTCACCACCGCAGGCCTCGTGGAAAATCCGGTGATAACCCCTTTCGCAAGTCCCCGACGACTCGCGGTGCGCGTCAATGGGGTTGCTAAGAAGGGCGCCGATCAGACTACTGAGCGGCGCGGTCCTGCCATCAGCGCAGCCTATGATGAGAGCGGCCAACCCACTCCGGCAGCAGCGGGGTTCGCGCGTTCCTGTGGCGTGGAAGTCGCAGACCTGCAGACCCTGAGCACAGACAAGGGCGAGTGGTTGGTACACCGCAGCGTGGTACCCGGTGCAAACGCCAAGACGCTCATTGGGCCAAGCATCCAGCAGGCGCTGGACAAATTGCCGATCCCCAAGCGCATGCGGTGGGGCACAGGAACAGACGAGTTCGTGCGTCCTGTACACTGGCTGGTGGTCCTGCATGGCCAGCAGGTAGTGCCGTGCAGCGTTTTGGGAGTCGCATCCGGGCGGATCAGCCGCGGTCACCGCTTCATGGGCAAATCCACGGTGCGCATCGCAGCGGCCTCGGAATACGAGCAACGTCTCAAAGAGGAAGGTGCCATCATTCCCGACTTTGCGGCGCGATCGGCGATGATCGAGAAACAGGCAATCCGCCTCGGCGAAAAAGCTGGTGGCCATGCAGTGATTGATCCTGATCTGCTGGGAACCGTCACGGCGCTCGTGGAAAAGCCGCACGCGGTGCTGGGGAGTTTTGATCCTGCTTTTCTCAAAGTGCCCCAGGAAGCCCTGATTTCCTCCATGCGGGACCATCAGAAATATTTTCACGTGGTCGATACCAAAGGCGCGCTGCTTCCTGCGTTCATCACCATCAGCAATATCAAAAGCCGCTCACCGGCTCGGGTGCAGACCGGCAATGAGCGCGTGCTGAATGCCCGTCTGGCCGATGCCAAATTCTTCTGGGAATCAGACGCTACCCAAACACTGGCACAGCGGGCCCAAACACTTGACCAGGTGCTCTTTCACCACGCGCTGGGCAGCCTGGCAGACAAGACGCGCCGCATCGAAAAGTTGTCCGGCAAAATCGCGCAGACCATCGGCGCTTCAGAAGCCCACTGCCTTCGCGCCGCAAGCCTCTGCAAGGCTGATCTCGTAAGCGGGATGGTCGGTGAATTTCCGGACCTTCAGGGCACCATGGGTCGCTATCTGGCAAAACACGACGGCGAGTCTGCCGCTGTCGCGCGGGCCATCGAGGAGCACTATCTGCCCCGACAGGCCGGCGGCGCACTGCCCAAGAGCGTGCCTGGCCAGGTGCTGGCGCTTGCAGACCGGCTCGATTCTTTGGTGGGCCTTTTCATTGCTGGTGAAGAACCCACAGGAGAAAAAGATCCCTATGGACTGCGCCGGGCGGCACTGGGTGTTATCCGGATTCTGGTTGAGAAGAAACTTGATCTGGATGTTGCGGCTCTCGTGGAACACGCTGCCGATGGTTATGCAGCAGGCGGCCTCGCCGCAGGAGACGATGCCAAATCGCAGTGCACCACGTTCATACTGGAACGCTATCGCTCCCTTTATGTCACGCTCGGCTTTGCTCAGGATGAAATTTCGGCTGTGCTGGAGGCGGGTGCCAGGCGACCGCTGGATTTTGACCGCCGATTGAAAGCCGTATCGCGCTTTCGTCATCATCGAGACGCGCCCAGCCTCACGGCGGCCAACAAGCGTATCCGCAATATCCTCAGAAAGAGCGAAGAGAGCATCCCGGCCCAGATTGATGCGCAGCGGCTGAGTGAGCCGGCTGAGATAGCGCTTTCCCGGGCGGTAATCGAGACCGCCGGTGCGATCGCACCTGCCATTGCCAAAGGGGATTATGCCGCCGCGCTGCGTGCCCTGGCCGGCCTTCGTCCTGTCGTTGACGCTTTCTTTGATGAAGTCATGGTCATGGCGCCCGATCCGGCAGTCCGGGCCAATCGGCTCGCGCTGTTGGGGCAATTGAATCAACTGTTTCTCGGTATCGCCGACATCTCTTTGTTACAAACGCCGGAGGCGGGTGATGGGTGACACCCGCAACACCTACGCCGAGATGCTTGCGGCCGTGCAGGCATTTCACGACAAGCACCAGTTGCGCCGGCACGGCGGCGAGGACCTGCCTTACCGCGTAGCGCTGATGGCCGAAGAGCTTGGTGAAATCTCCGCCTGTGTCACCAAAGGAAAGGCGCAAGAGGCGCTCGCTGAAGAGTGTGCCGATCTGCTGATCCTCCTGATCGGCACTGCGATCGCGGGGGACTTTGATCTTGAAGACGCCTTCTGGAGCAAGATGGACCGGCTGGGCGATCGCGAGAGCCGCATTATCGAGGGCCGAATCCGGGTCTCGGAATTTCGGGAAACCTGAATGAAACCCGGGCTGGTGATCGTCGACAGAGACGGCGTCATCAATTTCGATTCAGACGCCTACATCAAATCCGTCTCGGAGTGGGTGGCCATTCCGGGAAGCCTCGAGGCAATCGCGAGACTGTCGCGTGCGGACTACCGAGTGGTCGTGGCGACTAACCAGTCGGGGATCGCACGCGGCCTGTACGACATGGAGACCCTCAACCGCATTCATCAAAAGATGACCAAGGCGCTGGGAGAACATGGGGGGCGGATCGACGCAATCTTCTTCTGTCCCCACGGCCCGGATGACAACTGCGATTGCCGCAAACCGAAACCGGGGCTGCTGCATGAGATCAAGGACCGCCTTAAGGTGGAACTCGCGGGCGTGCCCTTGGTCGGCGACTCCCTTCGGGATCTTGAGTGCGCTGAGGCGGTTGGCGCACTGCCGATACTGGTAAAGACCGGCAAGGGTCCCAAAACCTCATCCCAGCTCGAAACAGCGCAGGCGGCCGGCAAACTGCTGCAGACGCTGGTATTTGATGATCTCGCCGCTTTCACTGAAACCCTCTTGAGGGGCGATCTTGAGGACGCCATTGCGGCCAGTCGTGGGTAACCCACTCCCAGCTTGCCGCCTTGTGCCGCGACAAAGATGATCTGGCTGCGCTCGGCTCTCTTTTTTGTCGGCATGGCCGTATCGGCCGTCGTGTTCTGTCCAGTTGCTATCCTCGCCTGGCCTGTGCCGCCCGTCGCCCGGATGCGGATCATTGGGCTGTGGGCTCGCTTCATCTGCTGGTGGCTGGCCCTGACCTGTCACCTTCGCCATGAAGTGGAAGGGCTCGAACATCTGCCCGCTGCGCCCGGGGTGATCCTGTCCAAACACCAGTCGGCGTGGGAGACCATCATGTTCCAGGTGATTTTTCCCCCGCAGATATGGGCGCTTAAGCGGGAGGCTCTGTGGCTGCCGTTTTTCGGCTGGGGGCTTGCCGCCACCAGCCCCATCGCAATTGATCGAAGCACACCCGTCCGGGCGCTCGATCGGCTATTGCGGCAGGGGCGGCAGAAACTGGCCGAGGGTCGCTGGGTCGTGATTTTTCCGGAGGGGACCCGCATGGCGCCGGGAGAGCAGGGCGCCTTCCATCCAGGCGGCGCCATGCTGGCGGTCAAGGCCGGGGTGGATGTGTTGCCCGTCGCACACGACGCCGGTTGCTACTGGGCACGACGCGGCTTTTTGAAAAAACCCGGGGTAATCAAGGTAAGGATCGGACCGCCCATCAAGACCGAGGCGAAAAAAGCGCGCGCCGTCAACGATGAGGCAAGGGAGTGGATCGCGGACACCATGACGACACTGCTGGGTGCGCCGGAACAAACGGTGGAGCCCAAAAAAGAAAAAACGGCTTAAGCCGCACGATCGGCCTCAATCGTTTTTTTCCGCTAAAGCGGCCAATTGCACAAAAGACTCTACCGAGACCTGCTCGGGCCTCACCTTCGGGTCCAGGCCGGCCTGCTCAATAAGAGACTCGGAGCAAAGCCCTTTTAAGGCATTGCGCAAAGTTTTGCGCCGTTGGGAAAAAGCCTGACGGACAAGGGCTGAGAACGCATCTTCGTCAACCGTCGGGCCCAACGGAACAGGGCGGGGCTTAAACGCCACCACACTGGACCAGACCTTGGGTGGCGGGGTAAACGCCTCCGGTGCCACATCAAAGACAAACCGCGACTCAAACACGCGGTTCATCATGACCGTGAGACGGCCGTAATCCTTGCCGCCGGGCAGGGCAGTGAGGCGCAGGGCCACTTCTTTTTGCACCATAAACACCATGCGGCCGATCCGCTCGCGCTGCGCCAGAAGATGGATCATGAGGGCGGTGGAGATGTTGTATGGAAGGTTGCCAACCAGAACCACTCGCTCAGCGCAATGGATAGTTTCAACAGCCAAAGTAAGAGCATCCTGTTCGTGGATGCGAATGTTGTTATGTGCAGCGTAGCGTTTGCGCAGCAGCGGCACCAGATCGCGATCTATCTCTACAAGATGCAGTTCATTATCTAGGGCAGCAAGTCGATCACTGAGCGCGCCGCGGCCGGGGCCGATCTCGCAAAGTATTTCTCCGGGGCGCGGGTGGAGCGTTTCGACGATCCGCGCGAGAACCGTCTGGTCATTCAGAAAATGCTGACCAAAGCGTTTTCGGGGCCGGCCGGGGCCGGACCGTTCAGAAATGGCCACCGCTCAACCGGATTGCCACGTCCAGAGCCCGCCCCAAACTGGCGACCTGCGCCTTGCCAGTGCCCGCGAGATCAAGTGCCGTGCCATGATCGACAGACGTGCGCACAAAAGGCAGCCCCAGCGTGATGTTGACCACATCCCCAAACCCTGCGTGTTTGATCACCGGCAGGCCCTGGTCATGAAACATGGCCACAACGACGTCTAGTGTCTGCAGGTTCTGCTGAGTGAATGCCGTATCCGCGGGCAAAGGGCCCTTCAGTACAAGACCTTCATCGCTTAACTTGGCCATTACCGGGATGATGACGTCCTGTTCTTCCTGGCCCAGATGGCCCGCCTCGCCTGCATGCGGATTTAATCCACAAACGCCGATCACGGGCGCACGAATACCAAAGCGCGCGCGAAGATCGGAAACAACCACCCGCAAGACGGCCTCCAGACGGTCCTGCGTCACGGCGCGGGGCACCTCACTCAACGGCAGGTGAATCGTGACGAGCGCCACACGCAGCGCATCCGTGGCCAGCATCATGACAGGGGTTGCCACGCCAGCACGCTGGGCGAGAAATTCAGTGTGGCCCACAAAATCGTTGCCCGCGTCAATCAGGGTGCTCTTTTGCACCGGCGCCGTCACCATGCCCGAGAACGTGCCGTTGAGACAGCCGTCGGTTGCCGCAGCCAGCATCTCGATGACATAAGCCGCGTTGGCGACATCGAGGCTTCCCGGAATCGAGGGCGCACCGAGCGCGACGGGCAGCAACGCTGCCTCGCCGCCGGGCGCCAGCAGGGCGTCGCCTCTGCGCGCCAAGGGCAGGCTCAGTAACGCGGCGCGTTCAAGCAGCAGATCAGGATCGCCCGCAATCACGACGGGTGAGGGCAGGGGGTGCTGCAGCAGCTGCACGGTAAGCTCGGGACCCACGCCGGCAGGTTCGCCGGTCGTCAATACCAGCGGAGGCATTGTCATGATAAGCGTGGCCCGGGTGTTGCCGGATCAACGAAGTGGATGCGCATCAGTTACTGGATGATCTCGCCCTTGTCGTTATCGACCATCACGGGATTGTCAAAAAACTGGATATCGGGCTTTGAGTACCGCTCGGTAATCCATGCGATCCGCTCGTCGTCGAACCAGCGCTTGGCGTTCTCCATCGTGTCGAAGCAATACACCCCTCCGGCGCGGTGCTGTTCTGCGTCCGCAAGGTAGTTCTTTCTGATGAGGCCGGGGGTGTCCTGGTACATGGGCGCTGTCTCTAGGAATTTTTCCTTGAGCATTGCTGCATCAAGATCTGGGGAAATCGGGAATGTCACGAGGACAATAATCATGGTGCCTCCACCGGTTTTGCGCTGGGAAACTCGTCGCCCTTTACTCTACCGCAACGTCTGTGCCCAGGTGGCAACCCCGGGGTTCTGGTTTCATCCAGAGAGAACAGCCACCAACTCAAAAAGGGTTAGCTTGTCACCGACACGCAGGTGAACAGGAGGTGAACCGGAAAAGCTCTCTACGGAGATAATCTTTGCCAAACTGGCGGCAGTCTGATGAAAACCGGAGTTTTCAAGCTTCACAGCAAAAAGGAGAAAGGAGATGGGGGAAGACAATAAATTGGGGCAAATCCTTTGCCTCAGCATGGCGCTAATGTTTATGGCCGGCGCCGCACAAGGGCAACAGTCGCTACCGATTCTGCCCCAGGCTTCGGGCAGCACAGCAGGCCCGACTATTGCGGAGTCGAACTACAATCCGCTTCCGAGGATCTCACAACTCCCGGAAGACGCGCCCAACATTGTCATCATCATGCTCGATGATGTGGGGGCCGCACTGCCGCACACCTTTGGCGGACCGATTACAACACCGACGCTGGACAAACTGGCAGAGGAAGGGATCGCCTAGAGCCGATTTCACAACGCCGCCATGTGCTCGCCCACTCGTGCTTCGCTCCTGACGGGGCGCAATCACCACAGGGTAGGCAACGGCCAGATTGCTGAGCTTTCAAATGACTGGGATGGCTACAGTGGTCGTATCCCGCGCACGTCTGCGACAGTCGCAAAGGTTCTCAGCGGTTACGGCTATGCGACGGCAGGATTTGGCAAATGGCATAACACGCCGGCTAACGAGACGACTGCTGTCGGCCCTTATACAAACTGGCCGGTCGGTGATGCCATCGGGTTTGATTATTTCTACGGCTTCCTTGCAGGGGAGTCGTCGCAATGGGAACCCGCGGTTGTTGAAAACACGAACCGCATTGATCCGTCTCATGGCAAGGAAGGCTATCACTTCACCGAAGACATGGCTGGCAAAGCCGTGTCGTGGATGAAGCAAGTCCACGCTCTGACACCGGACCGGCCGTTCTTTGTCTACTGGACTCCGGGCGCCTCTCACGGCCCTCACCACATCTTCAAGGAGTGGGCAGACAAGTACCAGGGCAGATTTGATGCGGGCTGGGACGAGCTGCGGGAGGAGATATTCGCCAACCAAAAGGAACTCGGCTGGATTCCTGACAATACGGAACTGACGGCACGGCCTGACACGCTTGCCGCCTGGGATGATATTCCTGAGGATGAGCGCGAGTTTCAACTACGGCTGATGGAAGTCTTTGCAGGTTATACAGAACATGCCGATACCGAAGCGGGCCGCCTGCTGGATGCTCTGGATGAAATGGGCGTTCGTGACAACACCCTGGTTTTCTACATATGGGGTGATAACGGATCCAGCGCTGAGGGCCAAAGCGGCAGCATAAGCGAACTTCTCGCCCAGAACGGTATTCCTACCGAGATCAAGGATCATATTAGGACGATGAACGAGCTGGGTGGACTTGATGTGTTGGGTTCACCCAAGGCGGACAATATGTATCACGCCGCCTGGGCTTGGGCGGGTTCGACCCCCTATCGTTCCACAAAGCTTGTGGCGGCCCACTTTGGCGGCACGCGCACACCGATGGTGGTTTCCTGGCCTGAAAAAATCACCCCCGATAACAAACCACGCGGTCAGTTTCATCATGTCAACGACATCGTCCCCACGATCTATGACCTCCTCGAGATCACACCGCCTGAAACCGTGGATGGGGTTTCGCAGGATCCGCTAGATGGGGTGAGCTTGACCTACACCTTCGACGATCCGGATGCCGAGGGCCGCAAGCCCAGCCAGTATTTCGAAGTGATGGGAAGCCGCAGTTATTATGAGGACGGGTGGATCGCGTCTGTCTTCGGACCACGTACACCGTGGGTGCCAGGTGTGGACCCTGCTATTTTCCAGTGGTCGCCTGACAACGACACTTGGGAGCTTCACGATCTCACCCAGGATCATTCTCAGGCCCACAATCTGGCGGATGAACACCCCGAGAAAGTTGAAGCCCTTAAGGAAGCCTTCCTGGTCACCGCCGAAGAAAACAAAGTCTTCCCCATCGGCGGGGGGCTGTGGTCGGCCGTATTCCATCCCGAAGACGCACCCTCAAACCCGGCGACAGAGTTCACCTATACCCAGGAAGTCACCGGCGTTCCTGAGTTCACGGCGCCAAAAGTTGGCGCCCGCAGCAACACGGTGACGATTGAAGCAGAGCTCGCCGAGGATTCGGAGGGCGTGCTTTATGCTCTCGGTGCGTTTTCGGGCGGCCTCGCTCTGTGGATCGAACAGGGCAAACTGACTTACGAATACAACCTGTTCCAAATCGAGCGCACACGCATCTCCACGACGGATCCGCTGCCCACTGGAGAGGTAACGATCACTGTCGAGACAACGAAAACGGGCGACAATCACGCCGCTCCGCTCGACGTGGTTATCCGGGTCAATGGGGATGAAGTGGCAAAGGGCGCCGTTCCCCGCTCGGCTCCGCTAACCTTTACGGCCAACGATACTTTCGACGTCGGCCGTGACAGTTATTCACCGGTTTCCGAAGCCTATTTTGATCGCAAACCCTTTGCCTTCAACGGGAACATCAACAAGTTGCATGTCGCTTACAAGTAGTCGCATCTGACGCTTTCGGGCGGCGACCTATTCGTCGCCCGAAAGTTGGGCAGGTGATACCGACAGCCCTTTATTCCACAGTGACGGATGATTTTGGTTGGATAGTATTAGCTAGTTACACCCATGGTGCATCTTCCACATGGTCGGATCGTGGCCTTTTGGTACCTGAGCGCACGGATCATTATCGGCATAGCCGCGAAGCGTGTTGTACTGTCGGAGTTGTTCGGTGGTCAAAATGGGGGGCATCTCAAGATGCGCCGCAAGATGCGTGAAGCGTAGTTGCGAGTGCACCGCAGAAATTTCATCGAGTAAAGTCTCAAGGCGACCGGCCGAGATGTCACCGGTGGCAAACTCATCGTTCAGTGTTTTCTCGAGCGCTACATATTGCGCCCCAAGTGCTTTTGCTTTTTCGTTCATCTTGGACCACACAGTCTCGATAGCCACTACCTGCTCATCTGAGAGGGCGATTTCCGAGGTCATTTCCAGCAAGTGCTTGGGTCCCGGCACGCCATTAAGTTCGGCGGCTTTGGCTAGCCCCCAGCCTCGGCCGTTTAAAAGATCCTCTATATCGCCAGCAGAGAGTGACTTGATCGGCTGAGACTCCTCTCCTGCGTAAGGCGACACGAGAGACGCTGCTGAACTGGATGGAACCGGGCTCAGGGTAAGCCCCGCAAGGGCGATTACAAGAAAGACATGCATCGTTTTCTCCGCAGTCGATGTCCTTATGGTGTGCTGTTGATCAGCGCACCGCAAAGACTGATTAAAGCCAAAGGCCTTGCGGGCCATGATAGTGCTCTTGCTGATCTTTTGTCTAGAGATCAACAGCCCGTCACCACAATTCTGATTTATGGAGTGACTGAACACACTCAAATTTAATGGGTGACTTGGGAGCATCGACCCCCTTTAGCATCATACCTAGCCATCCAAATGGATACTCCAGCAGGTATGGCGGTACGAATGAACGTGCGCTTTCTTTTTCAAACCCAAACCTCTCGTAATATTTTGGGTCGCCATAGACCAGCAAAACATCAACGCCCTCTTTGGAGAGGATTTCGATTCCGCTTTTGACGAGACTTGAGCCCACACCGCCATGTTGGTGCTCTGGTGAGACAGCGAGCGGTGAGAGGATGTATCCGGTCAAACTGGCGCCTGCTTCCAGGTATATGGGGCTATAGGCCACATAACCAATTACTTGATTGTCAGCCTCAGCCACCAAATGCCTGATTGGCGGCCTAGGGGTTTCTGAAAAGAAGTCATCAACAAGCTTAACGATGACTTTGTCTTCTCCTTCAGAAAACGCAGCAACCACAATCTTATGGATTGACGTCCGATCGGTTGCTTGGGCAGCTCTGATGTTCAATTTAACTTTTCTATTCAGTTTTTTTGCCCCAACTACCCTGGTAAGGGCTATATCTTCAGGATGTATCGAAAAGTTCGATCATTTTAAGGGATATCGCTTTGCAAACTTGGCATCACGCCATTGCTTGGTCGTGACTATGGAGAGGGTGATACCCATAGATTTGAGAAGACGGCATCCACCTGGAACTTAAAGATGACTTCTGTGTAAGTCTTACGCTCTGACTTACCGTCGAACAAAACTACTCCACGGTGACTGACTTCGCCAGGTTGCGCGGCTTGTCCACATCTGTGCCCTTGATGAGCGCGACGTGGTACGACAGAAGCTGCAGCGGCACGGTGTAGATAATCGGCGCGATGGCGCTGTCTACCGGCGCCACCTGCAGGATCCGGACATCATCGCTCTCGACAAAGCCTGAGCCCGGATCCGCAAACAGGAAAAGACGCCCGCCGCGCGCGCGGACTTCCTCGAGATTCGATTTAAGTTTTTCAATCAGCACGTCGTTGGGCGCCACGGCTACAACCGGCATCTTCTCGTCCACCAGCGCAAGCGGGCCGTGCTTTAACTCACCGGCCGGATAGGCTTCAGCATGGATGTAGGAAATTTCCTTTAACTTGAGCGCGCCTTCCATGGCAATCGGGAAGTGGGCGCCGCGTCCCAGAAAAAGCGCATGCTCTTTGTCGCCAAAAACCTTCGCAACATCGGCGATCGCCTCTTCCATCGCCAGAACAGACTCAAGGACAGCGGGCAGGGTCCGAATCTGGCGCACCACATGGGACTCAAAGCCCGCATCAAAACCGTGACGCCGTGACAGCACCAGTGCCAACAGCAACAGACCCGTCATGGCGCTCACAAAGGTTTTGGTGGAAGCAACACCCACCTCGGGCCCGCAATGGGTCATGAAGGTCAGGTCAGATTCACGTACCAGTGAAGATTCGGGCACATTACAAATCACCAAAGACCCCGCAATTCCCTGACGGGTCGCTTCCTCAAGCGCCGCGAGCGTATCCGCCGTCTCGCCGGACTGGGAAATCGTCACGACCAGCGTACCTTCCCGGTGTGCGTGGCGGCGGTAGCGATACTCGCTGGCCACCTCGACCTCACAGGGCACCCCGACATATTCCAGCCAGTGCTGAGCG
>JAERSQ010000114.1 GCA_016845525.1 Pseudomonadota bacterium | reverse complement strand
GATACCGCGGTCATCACCGACGACGACAGCGTCTACTACTACAGTGGCTACTACGGCTATCTGCACATGGACTTCGGGCGCCCGACTCTGCTGGTGGTTTCAGCAGAGGGTGAAACGGTACTGATTACCCCCACCATGGAGCAGTCTCTCGCCGAATCTCTCGCTGTGGTCGACCGAATTGAGCTTTGGAATGACGGTATGGGGACTGAGTGGCGCGAAGCCCTGCCCGGCCTCCTTGGGACAACAGCTGCGATCGGGATAGAGCCTGATCTTATCCCGCCGCCCGTGCGCACGTTTATCGATTCGATTGTTGAGCCAAAACGCTATCGCGATCTCACACAAATCGTTTCGGATATGCGCATGATTAAATCGCAGGAAGAACTCAAGATCGCCCGACATGCGGGTGAAGTCGGTATCGCAATGATGGAAGCGGGCCGCAACGCCATCAAGGAAGGGGTCGCCGAGTACGAAGTTGCGCTCGCGGCCACCACTGCCGGAACTCACAAGGCTGCTGAATTGCTGCGAACCCATTACGCAGGCTCGCAAATGTCTCCCAGTATTCACTTCATGCAGATCCTTGCCTCCGGGCAGGAGATCACCATGACCCATCACCGGGCGAGCACCAAAACGCTCAAATATGGTGAGCCGGTCTTTTTATGCTTTTGCGGCATGACCGATTTTCACCGATTCAAACTGGGATTCGACCGCACCTTCTGGATTGGTGAAGTCGGTGACCGTTCTCAGGAAGCGGCGTATCAAACGGCTGTGGATAGCCAGGCTGCCGCGCTTTCGGTTCTGGGGCCAGGCGTGCTCGCCGAAGAGGTCCACGCCGCCTACGCTGAAGTCATTCAATCAGCCGGATTTGAATACCCTTTTCGCTGCGGGCGCGCAACCGGTTTCAGTTTTCTCGAACGGCCGCAACTGGTATTTGGGGATAAAACAGTTCTGCAGCCCGGCATGGTGTTCGCCGTTGATGGCTCAGTGACTGTTCCGGGAGAATTTCGTGCGCAGGTCGGTGACAGCTTCATCATTACCGACGACGGATACGAGCAGATCACTGCCCATCCCAAAGCCATCGCCGAAGTAATTGTTTAGTCAGAAACTCTAAAGAACCCTAGACACGACCTGTGTGCTCTGTACTCAATAGACTGGGATCGCCTTGGTTGACCACAGCGACCTGAAGAAAGGGCACTAGGAAGCTACAAACGCCGCGATATCTTCTGACTGTACGACGTGACAATAAATCATATTAATCACGGCTAACTCATGGTTGTGTAACTCCATCGTCGAGGCCGCGCAGCAGTCTTCGACAACCACAACATTGAAACTCTCATCAGCCAAACTTCTCACGGTACTACTGACACATTGATCGGTAAAAATTCCCGCAACTACCACGTTGCAAATCCCAATGTTATGGAGGATCAGGCGAAGGTTCGATCCGGTTAACGCGCTGTCCGTCGTCTTGGTGATGACAATCTCATCTCCCTTGGGTGTCAACTCTGGCACCAGTTGACTGTCCTCACGATCTTTTGGCAATAGCAGATAATTGAAGCCGGGCTTCTTCTGACTCAGAGATCGGTCACGCCCATCTTCTGTCAGGCAGGCAATGCGCGCATAGATAATCTCAAATCCGTGGCCCCGGCACTGTTCTACCAGCGCTGCGGTCCCTGGTATCACCTGTTGGTTCATTCGGTCAAAAAACGGCGACCAGCGGGAAGCCTCCTCAGGATCGTCAGGCGTTTCCAGATAGGTGTTCTGGATGTCGATGACGAGCAGCGCTGTTTCAGCGGGCTTGAGTTCCGGATCTTCAGGTGCCTCCGCGTTTTCGTAATAAAACGACCGGAAGGCATGCTTCCAGTCGCTCACCTGGCTCTCCCTTGCACCGTGGCGAGAGTTTCTCTGATCGCAGATTGCGCCCGTCGTAACTCATCGGCATCACCAGACATAAACACCCTGCCCGAGACGCCCATCATCTGGACATCGTTCAGAACCGTACCGGGGGCGGCACGCTCTGCCTCGTTTGCTGCTGCGCAGGCAAACAATGCAGGCGTCATCTCGCACAACAGCAAAGACTGGCCCGGAATCAGCATAGACGCGCTTCTTGACCGGTTCAGAATAATGGAATGCTGGTCTGAGAGATTCTCAATCACATCCTCAAAGAGAACCTGTGGCGCCAGTTGATCAGACGCACTGGCGCCAATGCCTTTCAGAATCGCGTCTCCTGCAGCGTCCAACTCTTCCCGATCCGAAGAATGTAACTCCAGCAAGCCGAATTGCCTTTCGGTGAAGAGAATCCCGGGCTCCATATTGGGCGCCGCTTTTAGAGCGAGATCCGATATGCGATGGATCGCCAATGCTGGGGAGACCTCGATGATCAGGCTGTGTTGCCCCTCAAAGGGTGGATACCCTCGAGCACGAGTTGGCGTACTGAGATATGCTGCAAACTGAGGCTGCAGATCATAAATCGGCAGATAAACCCGAAGCTCTGTCATCATTCAGTCTCCCAGTGCGGATCTTCAGTGGCTAGTCCAACCGCTAGCCTGCAGTCAGAGCAAAATGTCCGCCCAGATCTGCATGCGGACGCGGAATCACGTGCACTGCAACCACTTCGCCCACCTGATTCGCAGCTTCGGCGCCGGCTTCTGTTGCTGCCTTAACCGCACCAACATCGCCTTTGATAACAACCGATACCAAGCCGCCACCGACTTCGTTCTTGGAAACCAGTTCCACGTTAGCGGCTTTGACCATTGCGTCAGCCGACGCCAGTGCGGGAACGTAGCCTCGTGTCTCGATCATTCCGATTGCCTGATTAGACATTATTTACCTCCTGGTATTCTGGGCCCTATAGCCCGTTGGTGAATTAGGGTTGTCAATTCTTTTCGTCGATAGATCCGATGATCAAAGCATCTACCGGAGCCTTGAACTTTGTGAAAAACGCCGCAGCCACAGATCCCTGAGTGATCAGCACAGCCTCACCCTCGTTACAACCCAGGGGATCAAAAGCGATCAGCGAGCCTCCGCCGTCAAGAGAAACCTCCAAAAGGGCTCCATTGGGCAGTGTATCGATACGTCGTGATGACCAGACTCTTCCTGTTACTCGGCCACGAATCATTGCTTTAACCTCTCTATCTTCTTGCCTGAACGCCTGATGACGTCGTTTGCAAGCGGCGTCAATTGAACGCCTTTGGAAATTTGGATGACTTGGACGTCTTCTGGAAACTGCATCGCCTGCTTTTCCGTAATCATGCCTTTTTCAATCTGAAGCACGGTAGACCCGGAAGATACCGTTGTTTGACTACTCTGCTTTGCATCCCCGCCACGCATATCGAGTCGAAAGAGGTGATGCCCGGACTCAATAGCGGCACGACCAGACGACTCACTGCTGAGTGCCAGAACTCTCCTGACAAAACGCGCGAGATCCTGATCCGAGTTGATTGCAACCATTTCTTCAGTAACGCGTTCTTGCCGCGGGTTCGATTCACTCGATTGCTGACGGATTTTTTGCAGTTCTTCATGGAGTAGATCGCGAATCGTCTGTCTCAATACTTCGCTCATCACTTCAGACCGCCCCGGCATTACGAAGGCTGCTTTCGGCCGCATCGCGGGCGTTGCGAATCTCGGCCTCATCTCCTGCCAGATAAACACGACCGTTCGCACCAATCATCCGGTAATCGACGACTTTGATATTGGCCTCTTTCTCAGCCTCATTACACGCCATGATGGCATAGGATGCCGGCTGGCATTCGAGCAGATAAAGCGAATCACCGCCCAGGATCATCGATCCCAGTTTGTTCCTGTTGATCAAAAAAGCATGCTGATGATCAACCCGGGTCACTACCTTTGAGCCAAGGATCTGCGGCGTGCTGGCCTCTTCTTCGCGAGCCCCGATGGCATCCAATACGGCTTGGGCCCCGGCTTTGACTTCAGCGGTTGAGCGGGAGTGAAACTCAAGATAACCAAATTGCCGTTCTACAACGAGCAGTCCAACCGACACGTTTGCTCCCTTCAAGGCGACATCCGTCAAACCCTCAATATCAAGACCTGGTGCGACCTCAATAATCTGTGCTGCCATGTTGTGACGTGGCAACACGCCCCGCATCCACGAAGCAATGTACGCCAGCGTCTGGGGCTGAAGTTGATCAAGAAAAATGAAGGATCTCAGGTCGGACATGGCTATCTCAATTTCGGAGGATCGAACGGAGCTCCTCAGCAATGATTTTTCTGAGTTCTTCGCGACTGGGGTCTGAAAGGTCTTTAGGCCTTACGCCTTCGGCGGCCGATCTGAAAGCGGACCCATTGGAACCCGGAACACCGTCGGCCGGTGCCGTCGGCAAAGGACCGGCCAGATTGACGGAGACGCCTTGGTAACTGCCAAACGCCTCGTCAGGACTGGAGTTATAGGCAAGGCGGGTCCAGTGCACGAGATGCTGCGGGCCGATATTCTCTCCAATCGAGCTGCGGCCGAAATAGCCGGTGCCTACGGTGAAGGTCGGTGCCAGGGCAGTTGAGAACCCAGCCGCGCCCTGGGTGCAGGGAGCATTAACCACCACCCGATAAGCCTCGACGGCACCCGCAAAATCCATTGCTGCAGTTTCATCGCTCGTGTGAATCGCAGCCGAGTGTCCGGCGCCTGCGATACGCAGTACAGCCCTTGCCTGCGAGATGGCTTGAGACCGGGTTCGCACCACGTGGTAGGCCAACACAGGGCAAAGCTTCTCGCGCGACAGAGGTTCTTCGACGCCGATCTGGCTGATCGGTGCAACTAGGACCTTGATATTCTCAGGCACACGAATTCCGCATTCCTTCGCAATCCAGATTGCGTCCCGACCGACCGTTTCGACATTGAATCCTCTATCGTGAAACAAATAACGACGAAGCCGATCGACATCGTCAGCGTCACAAATGTAGGCGCCATTCTGTCTCAGGGCCTGACACAAACGCTTATCGATAGACTCGAGCGCAATCAGGACACTTTCGTTGGTACACAGCGCTGAGTTATCAAATGATTTTGACTCGATGATTCTTTTCGCCGCTTTGTCGATATCCGCCGTGTCATCCACCAAAGCTGGTGCGTTCCCGGGGCCAACACCAATGGCCGGATTCGAGGACGAATACGCTGAGCGCACCATGGCGTTACCACCTGTGGCAAGCGTGACTGAGGTCTTCTTCGAGCGCATGAATTCCTCAACCAGGGGAATCGTCGGATGCTCAATGATCTGGATGACCCCATCCGGTGCGCCTGCTTCCTGGGCCGCGTTGGATAAAAGGTGTGCCGCATCTACGCTGCATTCGCGCGCAGCGGGATGCGGACTGATTACGATCGCGTTGCGCGTCATCAGCGCAAGCAGAATCTTGTAGTTGATGGTCGCAATCGGGTTAGTCGACGGCGTCAGTGCCAGGATCACGCCGGCAGGCCGGGGAATTTCGACTATTTTGCGTGCCTCATCAATCCGGGGATTCACGAAATCCTGGTCGCGATAAAAATCAACCAGCGGACGTGCGGTCAATTCGTTCTTGATTTTCTTATGCGCCGCCACACCGAAGCCGGTTTCCTCTACTGCCCAATCGGCGTATCGACCCGCGTGCTCATGCGCCACTTTTGCGACCGCCTCGACGATAGACATTGTCAGATTACGGTCAAAGCGACGGAACACTTCCGCCGCCCAGCGTGCCCGTTCGAGGACAATGTCCGCCTGCCCAGCAAGTGCAGCCGGCGTATCAGCGATATCGACTAATGTTCTGACTTGCGGTTCCATAATCATGCGCTCATGCGGTAGGTATGACGTGATGCGCCCATCACCTCATCTCGGGCGAGTCCCACTCCGATTTCGACCCGGCGCAGGACTTCTTCGCAATCAGCTTGTGTCATGAGTAACCCCGGCTTGAACTGCAGTACCCGCGGATCCAGGGTAGAGAAGATCGCCCAAACCCCGTTGTTATAGAGGTGCTTCATGACCGGCTTAGCGCCCTGTTCATGATTGAACTCAAGGCCCATCACAACGCCGTGCTGTCGAATGCCGATAAAAAAATCCGGGTAGGCCTCCATGATCTGCTCAAGGCCGGCACGCATATAGTCGGAGATGTACCGCACCATGGTGCGGACTTCTGGCCGCTGCACCATCTCGAGGACTTTCATGGCAACGATACAACCCAACTCGGCACCACCGCCTGTCGAAATGTGCCCAAAACCATCTTCCTTGAGCCAGCCACCACAGCGCTCGCTGATCAGTACGCAGGCAATTGGATAAATCCCACCGCCGATCCCTTTGCCGGTCACCATGATGTCAGGCTCAATGCCGTATTTGGTGCAACCCCAGATTTCGCCGCACCGCATCAGGCCGGTCTGAACCTCGTCCGCTATATAGAGTGCGTCGTAGCGTTCACACAGTTGTTTTACCCCGGGAAGATAGCCTTCCTGCGGCATGGGGAAGCCATAAGTGGCCGGTATGGTTTCCATGATGACGGCGGCCACATCACGACCCCGCAGTGCGTCTTCCATTGCGTTTAGGTCGTTGAACGGCACCTGGACGAACTCCCCATCGGTGTCTTCCGACAGGAACAGTTTCGAGAAGCGATCATCCCCGGTCTTGACCGCGAGTCCCGTATGACCGTGATAAGCCTTAATGATCGAGACGATTTTCCGCTTTTGCGTTGCATGGCGCGCGGTTTTCAGGGCGATATCGATGGCTTCGCCGCCGCCTGAGCCATAAGCGGTGTACCGCATGTCCGGCGACGGCGCGCAGGCCGCGAGGGCCTCTGCCAAGGCAGTGCGGGCGAGTGCGGGGAAATGGTGATTTCCCATATCAAAGCGTTCGCTGCCAGCCTTGAGCGCCTGTACCAGTTCTGGATTTCTGTGGCCCAGATTGTAGGTGCCACCGTTCAGATGCAGATCAATCAGACGATGGCCGTCCATGTCGTAAAGGTAATACCCTTCACGTCGATCGATCACAAGATCGATCCCCATATCCTGCCAGTCCTGGGTCTTGCCAGGGTTCCAGAATGCTCGGGACCGGTCGAGAAAGTCTAGTTTCGCTTCGCTCATGGCACGCTCTCACCGCAGTTAGGTGTCGACTCCTATATACAGAGTGACATGCGGCCAGAGCGCCGACTTGACACTATCTAGTCGAAATTGACATGCGAAACGAACAAAGAAAATGCATCAAGAGCGGCCGTTTTCTTAGCTGAAAACAACATTATGGCCCACATTTTCAGGATGATTTCTCAGGCTAAAGAGGCGAGATAGTTACGGCCCAGTTCCTCACTAACCGGCGCAAAAGTAGGGGCCAGTTCCTTGGCTATATCCACTTCACTGTGTGAGCCTATCCAGGCAAGCAGAGCAAGGCGTCTCATCATGACAAACGTCGGGATCTCGGCTTCGTCTTCTTCGGAGAGCGGCCGGACAGAGCGGTAACCTCGGACCCAAGCCTGCTTAAGTTCGGGTATCCGGGGATCGTCTTCCATGAAACTGACGCCCGCGGCAAAGTCATACATCAGCCAACCCAGACCGCAATCGTCAAAATCAATCAGTCGCGTCTCGCCTTTTGTGATGAGCAGATTGGCAAGACGCATATCAGCGTGAATTAACCCAAAACGATCGGTCCCTCGGTCATACCGGGTGAGACGCTCATTGACAGTGGCCTCAACTTGTTCGAGTACCTCCCGGGTTTGCGGCCCGATATTGGGTCCATCGCGCCAGTTACCCCAGGTGGCTTCTTTGCCAAAGACGGTGTCGAGGTCCCAGACCAGGCGTTCAAAAGGCTCGGGCCGTTCCCAATCGATAGAGTGAAGGTGCGTCTTTGCTGCGATCTCGCCAAGTTCCTCGAAGCCGCCTGTCAGGTCATCCTGCTGATCAGGCTCACTGCCTTCAACAAACTCAAACATCACGAGATAGCGTTTTTGTCCCAGTGCTGCGCTGGTCGCTGACTGGATCGTGCTGCCGTTCCTGCCGGGAAGAATATCGGGAGTCTTTACCCCGCCCTCTTCATTCAGCGATCTCGACCAGGCATGCTCACACGCGATCGCCGTTTCAGTGTGATAGTCCTCCCGATGAATCCGAAGGATCGATTTGAACCCATCAGGCGCTTCCACGAGAAATGTCTCATTCTCTGAAACATTGATTAGCCGTGCTTTGCTGCCTGTCGGCAGTTCCCATAACCCCAACGCTTCATTGGCAAGCAAAGCGAGATGCTCCATTGTCTCCTCGTAGGAGAAACCGGTCGTATCCATGTTGATTTACCCGAGTAAAAAGGATCCAGCCTTAAATCTCTTCAATCGCCTCGAGAGACTCCGGAATAATCTGGCCACCGTCAACGATAATAGTCTGACCGGTGATATAACCCGCCTCGTCTGAGGCAAAAAACAGAGCGGCGTTACCAATATCCGCAACTTGACCGAGTCGTTTCAGAGGGATTGAAGCCGCCATGGTATCCAGATAGTCCTGCCCCAGGTCCTGCAGGCCCTCGGTATAGATATTGCCGGGCATCACCGCGTTGATCGTCACGTTGTAGCGTGACAGCTCCATACAGGCTGTTTTCAGAAATCCCAGCTGACCGGACTTTGATGCCCCGTAATGAGACCATCCCGGAAACCCGGTGACCGGACCGGTAATCGATGATGTCAAAACGACTCTTCCACCGCCTGCCTTTTCAAAATGGGGAATGGATGCCTTCACGCATAAGAACGCGCTCTTGAGGTTCGTAGCCATCACCTGATCCCACTCGGACGGATCCATATCCACCATTTTGGTTTGTGGAAAACCACCCGCGTTGGCGCACATCACATTCAGCCCGCCAAACTTTTCTGCCGTGGTAGCCACCATGTTCTGCACTGATTCCCAATCGGAAACGTCACACTGGCAAAAGTCTGCCTCAGCACCGGACGCCTTCAATTCCTCCGCGGCGGCCATTCCATCCGCCTCGCCGCGCGCCGCAATCATCACTCGTGCGCCCTGGGCCGCAAAAACCTGGGCAATGCCTTTACCGATGCCCTTTGAACCGCCAGTCACAATTACCGATCGACCTTTTATTGAAGTCAGCATTTCATTTTCCTCCTGAAGTTATGGGGCGCTGGTTGCTCCGTTTCGAATCCGAAATAGCCACATCACTATCACTCCTGTGAGAAGTAGCACGATAGAGGTCACGATCGAGAGTATTCCGACAGATGGGACCAGCGGTGAATATCCGGAAACCATTTTTGCGTACAACCACTCTGGAAGTGTTGAGTCCGCTCCTGTTGTAAAGAGTGATAAAGGAAAATTCCCCCAGCTCAACAAAAACGCAAACAGTCCTGCCGAGACCACGCCCGGCCAGAGCAGCGGCCCGGTAATTTCCTTCATCACTGTCCAGGTCGACGCTCCCATGTCGCGAGCGGCCTCTTCGAGCGATGGATCAAAACTATATGCGCGTATCGCGATAATTAGAGTCGCGATGGGTGAAATCCAGACGAGATGAGCGACGACGGCCGTTTTCCAGGTCGGAATGATTCCCAGAGCATTGAACCACATCAGCAACGCTAACCCGAGTACGGCTTGAGGAAAAAAGATGGGCAGCAAAATCAGTTTCTGGAAGACACCCCGAAAGCGCCACTGGTATCTGGCAAAAGCAAGGGCGCCAAAGAACCCCACCACCATCGAAATCACCGTGACGAGCAGTGCGACGCTCAAGGAGGTCCACAATAGATCCTGCACGGTCGAACTTTCCACCGCCTTGCCGTACCACTTGGTCGCGTAACGTTTGATTGGAAACGTGAGATAACGCGCCTTGGAGACCGATGCGAACCCGACGGAAATGATCGGCAAATAGAGAAACAAGATCGCCAGCACGCCATAGAGAGCGAGCGCAATACGGGCTGACCTCGACATCTTCATGATCTGCGTCCACCCATAATGAGATCGAGATTTACACGGTTGATCCCGAAAATCGACAACGCTCCAATGATCAGTATTAAAACGACAGATAGAGCGGAACCCAGAGGCCAGTTCTGACCGTAGGTAAATGCTGTCTCAATCTCATCGGCAATAACGATCACGGTCTGCCCACCGAGCAGTTTTGACTCCGCCATCGCACCCGCAGCAAGCACGAAACTCAGCAAAGATCCAATCACAATCCCGGGGGCGGAAAGCGGCAAGTCCACTTCAAAAAAAATTTGCCGACGCGTCGCACCCAGATCCGCCGCTGCCTGACGGGCATCATCGGGCACCATGGCGATTCCCTGAATCAGGGGAAAAAGCATAAAAGGGAAATAAGCGTACACCAGTCCAAAAACAATCACGGGTACGTTGTACAAAGCCCCCTCAAAGGTCAGGCCCGTCCACGCACGTAAATGACCTTCTATTAATCCTCCTTTCATCAAGGTCAGGACCCATCCGAACAAGCGAATGTTCTCCGATACGAATAAGGTAATGACGACAGCAATCGTAATGAACAGACCAAAACCCTTAAATACCTTGGCCATGCCAAATGCCAGTGGCCAGCAAATGACAAAAAGAATAGCGGTCGATGCCATCGCCATGCCAAAGGACCACAGGACAGACTTGATATAGCCCTGCGTAAACAGCAGTTTATAGGATGAAAAATCCGGGAGATGCAGCAGACTGAAAACCTTCTGAGGCATCACCGAGAATATGGCGATCACTATCAATGGGGCAAGAAAGCTGATCAACAACACCGCGCCCATTGGCACGGCACTTAACAAACCTATACGCTGATCCTGGCGCTCCACCGATTATTCTCCACTGATCATATGTGCATGTTCAGCATTCCAGCCAAGACGAACTCTGTCACCCACTTGTCCC
>JAERSQ010000113.1 GCA_016845525.1 Pseudomonadota bacterium | reverse complement strand
ATGGTGCCGTTAGTGACGTATCTGCTGTCATTTATCTTCGGGCTTGAGCAGCGGAATCTAAAGCGGGCGTCTGGCATTGGACTGGGGTTGCTTGGTGCGTTGCTGGTGATCCTCCCCGAAAATGGGTTGCCATCAGATCAGCCCATCGGCTGGTTCCTGCTGGCCTTTCTGTCACCGATCGGCTACGCAGCAGGAAATGTGTACACCGCGAAATGCCGTCCTGCTGATATCGATTCACTGGTTGGCGCCAACGGCATGATGTGCGGCTCGGCGTTACTGTTGTTGATTGTGACGCTAATGTCAGACCAGTGGTTTGTGCTCTGGAGTGCGCCTTCCTTGATTGACAGTCTGATCAGTCTGCATGGGGTGATTTCTGCCGTGGCATTCACTCTCTTTTTTGTCCTGGTGCGTATAGCCGGACCGGTCTATTTCAGTCAGGTTGCGTATCTCGTGACTTTTTTTGGGATAGGAATCGCGATGGTGATCTTCGGTGAGCGCTACAGCCTCTGGCTTTGGGCCGCACTGCTCGTTACCGTGTATGGGGTCTGGCTGGTGAATAGCGCCCAGGCACAAGCTGCCAAGGCGGCGCAAAACGCCTGAGACGTCGATAACGCCTGTTGGGAAGGGTTACTCTCGAAACGAGGGATCTTCACGATCCAGCAGGCGGATGAGGGCCTGCCAGTTGGTTTGCAGATAACTGTCCGGGTCATCAGCCCCAGCTTTGCCTATCAGGCTGTGCTGCTCAACCGCGGCAATAGCTTCCCGACTCGGGGTGATGTGTTTTGCTCCTGATGCCATCACATCAACCTGAATTTTGCAGGCGCTCTCCAGGGTGTAGAGGAGATAAAAGGCTTCGGCCAGGTCTCGTCCCACCGAAAGCAGGCCGTGGTTGTTCATGAGCATGGCCCATTTATCGGCAAGGTCTTCGCCAAGGCGCGCGCATTCAGCTTCGTTATCGGTTGCGAGATCATAGCGGTGATAGCAGACCAGGTTTCCTATCTCATTCGCCTGCTGGCTGAGCGGCAAGAGGCCACACTCCATGGCCGTAACGGCAGTCCCGGCGCGCGTATGGGAATGCAGGGCCACGTTGATATCGGGCCGCGCCTTCAGGACGGCTGAGTGGATTGCATGACCCGCATCGTTGTACGGGTAGTCACCAGCTATTACCCGGCCCGAAAAATCGACCTTAATGAGGTTGGACGCTGTGATCTCTTGAAAAAGCAGCCCAAAGGGATTGATCAGATACTGATCTGGCTGTCCCGGGACCCGGGCGCTCAAGTGCGTGAAAATGAGATCGGTCCAGCCGTATTTAACGAAGAGCCGGTAGCAGGCGGCGAGATCCTGACGCAAAGCCCACTCTTCGGGTGAAATCGCTTGCTGTACTGCGGGATTTGAAGCCATCACGTTCTCCTTGACGTCGCAGATTCAGGACTGAGGTGTTTCGTTATCGAGAAATAGATAAATGGCGCCATCTCTTACCTCTATCGGGTAAGTCTTAAGGTCAATACAGACAGGAGCCGACAAGGCCTTGCCCGACCGAATATCAAAGCGGCCTTGGTGAAGGGGACACTCGATCACGTTATCAATGACGATGCCGTCTTCCAGATGCTGCTCCTCGTGAGTGCAGAAACCATCGGTTGCGAAAAAGCCCTCTGTCGTGTGGTAGACGCAATAGGTTTGATCGTTGTGATCAAACCGTATGACGTCTTCTTCGTCAATATCGTCTGTTTGGCAGACGTAGATCTCCTGCGGCACCTTAATCTCCTAGTTAGGTCTCGTCGGTAATGTACAACTTTACTGTTGTGCAGGTGTCCATTTATCCAGCGCCTACGATGAAGAGGTATATGCCGGCTTCAACACACACTTGCGTCTCGTCGTCCCTAACCGGATTGACCATCGACAGCTTTTGGCCGGAGCCTTTGAGCGTGTCCAGACCATGGATCGTGTAATTCCGATCCGCCGGGTTGCGGCTGAAATCATATATTCGTTTCATGTCACATTGACCTTTCTGAGATTTTGGCAACGGAACCTCCGTCGGTCACCATATGGGGTGCCTGTCGAATGGTCCAGGCTTTGGTATTGCGTCCCAGCGAGCGTCGAATTACCACAGACAATACTTCCAGGTTCGTTCTCCAGAAACCGGGATCAGGAGTGGGGAGTTGATCTTTGAGCTCCCGGTGAAGAGCCGGCAGCGCAAAAAATGGAACCTGCGGATATAGATGGTGCTCTACATGATTCTCCATATTGAGGTAGAGAAAAGACGCAATCGGACTGCTTTGGCACGAGCGTGTGCTATTCAGAATGGAGGGCGAGTTCTCGGCCATTTCAACGTGCTGAATCAGCGTAAAGAGAAGCATCACCGAACGCCCCAGCAGTGTCGGTAACACGAGGAACCACCACAGCCATGTTGCGCCAAGGGCGATAGCGACTCCGATCGCAATATAGAAACCGAGAAAGTACCAGGCGTTTCGGCGCAGCCGGGGGAATTCATCTGCCGGAATCACTGACTTCATAGTCTCGGTATACCGCGCCGCGGCCAATTGAATCAGGATGCGCCAGTGGCTTCGGGTCAGGGCAAAGCCTGTCACCTCGAGGAGCCAATTCGGAAACGTCATCGGCGTATCAAAGGGCATCTGGCTGTCTTTGCCCACATGCCACGTGTAGGTGTGATGATTGGTGTGAGTGTAGCGCCGGTGAAGTGGTTCCTCGAGATAGAGCAGGGCACAGACCCACATCACCGTTTCATTCAACCATCGTGTTCGGAAAGCCGTGCCGTGAGCCGTTTCGTGACTCATGGCGTAAACCGGGACTGACAAAACCGTGCCGTAGATCAGCATCGCCGGCCAGACCCAAAGAGTTCCAAGTCCAAGATAAACCCCATACCCCGAGACCAAAAGCACCAACAACCATTTAGCGAGATAAATAAGACCAGGCAGATCTGATCTGCGAGAAAGCGCTTTTAGCGTCTTGCGATCGAGCGTTATGCCGCTCGACGCCGCCCCTGTCGCGGCAAATGTCGTGCTCATCGTCAAAGAATAACGTTCCTGGCTTTCCAAAAGCTTCTGTTCTGGATCATTGGCTCTGCGCGCGCTGCATCCGAAATGCACGTTTGGCTTCTACCGTTCCGTCATGCCATGAGCCAAACAGTTTGTCGAAGGGCGCAGGTTTGTTCCCGTAGTTCACCTCGTAGTACTTGTGATGAATCTGGTGAAAGGGGTCTCCTGCTGCGATCTGGAGATGCTTGCCCAGCCTGATCTCCTGAAAGCCTGAATGGGAAATGGCAGGCGAGATTCCCTGAAAAAATCCCAGCAATATGACCAGCACCGGATGGACGGGGACAAACCAGAAAAGCACAAAGACAGAAAAATAGATGCCATGCTCAATTGGGTGCATGGAAATGCCAGACCAGGGCTGGGGACTGTTGTTCTTGTGATGCAGCGCGTGAGCAATACGGTAAAGCGGCGGCCAGTGCAGGAGTCTGTGAACGAAATAGAAGTGGGCGGAACTCCAGAAAATAGTCAGGACCCCCATAATGAGTAGATAAATCTCTGATCCTTTCCATTCGACCAACTGCACGTAGCCATTGGCATAGAGCCAGTAGGTCATCGACTCATAAAGCGTCCAGATGGTCACACCACTCACCAATGACCAGAATAGGTTGTCCTTAAGCTGTGAATTAAACAAAAAGCGTGGTGAGTTTTTGGGTTGCCATTTCTTGTTCAACTTGGTTTGATCCTGCTGACCCTGCCGGGTGTACAGCCACCAATGCAGAGGTGCTGCAAAAAGCGTCAACAGTGCTGCGTTACGCAGCCAGATGAGAGCGACCCACTCCCAGGACAACACCTTCATCACGGCAAGATCCGGCGTGAGGAAATACCAGGAAACAATGGCCAGAGCGGCAAAGAGATAGACCCAGGGTAAGAGGTATTCGCCGAGGAGCCATTTCAGCGCGGCGAGGGGCCGTAGCGGCCAGGCATACAGCGCAGGAAGAGAGACCGGGGCACCGGCTTCGGCAACGGGAGATCGAGACGGCTTGTCCATGTCAGGGATTCCTCCAGATTTATGGTTTGCAGCCCACCGTGAGGTGTGGTTTGTGAGAGCAAAACCTTATTGACAGTCGGAATTATGCGGGTTAGTTTGTGCTCAGCCCTTTCTCGGGGAAATCGTCGTTTTGTTTCAAAACGACAGAAATTGTTCCAAAGACGGAGGATAAATGCCAATGTACAGCAGACAAAAGACAGAACTCGATCGCCTTCAGGCCAAGGTGGCCAAGGGCAACATGAGCCGGCGCGAATTTCTCTCGCGCGTCTCCGCTATGGGCTTGGGCGCGATGGCGCCTGGTCTTTATATGCAGAGCGCAATGGCCTCGCCAAAACACGGCGGACGTTTCCGCCAGGGTGTGACGGGCGGGGCCACCAGTGATGTACTGGATCCCGGGCAGATCCTGGACCATTACATGATGAATGTGCAGTTCGGCCAGTTACGAAACAACCTGACCGAGGTGGGACCATCAGGCGACCTGGTAGGGGAACTTGCAGAAAGCTGGGAAGCCAGCAATGGCGCCAAGACCTGGAACTTCAAAGTCCGCCAGGGAGTGGAATTCCACAACGGCAAGTCACTTACCTCGGAAGACGTGGTGGATTCGCTGAACCATCATCTTGGAGAAGATTCCAAGTCAGCCGCCAAGGGCCAACTGGGTGCGGTCACCTCTGTGAAAGCGGACGGTAAGCATGGGTTTGTTGTTGAACTCAGCGGCGGTGACGCCGACTTCCCCTTCATCCTGACTGACTATCACATTCTGATTTGTCCGTCGAACGGGGACGGTACGATTGATTGGCAGACAGGGATTGGAACCGGCGGCTATACGCTAGTCGAACACGAGCCGGGCGTGCGCACGTTAACCAAGGCTAACCCGAACTACTGGAAGCCCAACCGTCGTTACTTTGACGAAGTCGAGACGCTTCAGATCGCAGACTCCGCGGCTCGGGAAAACGCGTTGCGGACCGGCGAGATCGACATCATGAACAACGTTGCACCCAAGACGGCTGATCTGCTCAAGCGGCAGTCGGGCATCGTGGTGGATGTGACTAAGGGGAACAAGCAGATTACCCTGCCGATGCTGACCAATGTTTCACCGTTCGATAACAATGATGTGCGGACCGCCTTGAAGTACATCGTCGATCGGGAGCAGTGGCTGAAGGTAGTTGCTCGCGGATATGGTGAGCTTGGAAACGATAATCCGATTGGTCCGGCCAACGTTTATCGTGCTACCACTGATGAACTGCCCCAGCGTGGCTACGATCCGGACAAGGCGAAGTATCACCTGAAAAAAGCGGGTTTTGACAGTCTCAATGTTCAGTTCCATGCAGCAGAGACTGGATTCGGTGGTTCCATCGACGCGGGCCAGCTGATGGCAGAAACGGCGCGCCCGGCGGGTATTAACATCGAAGTCGTTCGTGAGCCTGATGACGGGTACTGGTCAAACGTCTGGATGAAAAAGCCGTTCTCCGCGTGTTACTGGTCAGGTCGGCCGACCGAGAACATGATGTTCTCGACGGTTTATTGGGGCGAAGCCGCCTGGAACGACACCTACTGGAAAAACACCAAGTTTGATGACCTGCTTCTGCAGGGCCGGATTGAAACCGATCCCACCAAGCGGCGGGCCATCTATGTCGAGATGCAGCAGATTGTCCACAACGACGGGGGCACCGTGTTGCCGTTGTTCCTGCAGGACATCTTTGCAACCAATGACAAGGTGCGTCATCCTGACGTAATTGGCGGTAACTGGGAGTTCGACGGTATGAAAGCTGTCGAGCGCTGGTGGTTCGCCTGATTAGAGCGACTAATCAATAGCTCAATTAACCCTGGCGGGGCGAGCGTCTCGCCAGGGTTTTTGAGTTTGGGGCTCGCAGCCGCAGCCCAGTTCTTAATCTACGGGTTGATCATTTGCCACCGTTGCTGAAGATTATTCTCCAACGCCTAGGGTTGGGGTTGCTAACACTGTTCGCAGTCTCTCTGATTATTGCGTTCGTTGTGGAGCTGTTGCCCGGAGACATCACCCAGGCGATCTTGGGTCAGTCCGCCACGCCCGAAACGGTTGCGGCCTTCAGGAAGGAAATCGGCCTGGATCAGCCTGCGTACATCCGCTATTTTGACTGGCTTAGCGGTATTCTTACGGGTGATCTTGGCCAGTCACTTGCCAGCAAGCGGGACATCTCGGAATTTGTGGGTAAGCGCCTTTCGAACACGCTGTTCTTGGGCGGATTGGCGGCTGCCATCGCCGTTCCACTGGCGTTGATTCTGGGTCTGCTGGCGGCCTTGTATCGGAACAGCATATTTGATCGGATCGTAAACCTTACGACTCTGACGTCCATATCTTTTCCAGAGTTCTTCGTGGCCTATATTCTGATTCTGTTTCTTTCAGTGAAGGCAGGAATCTTCCCCGGCATCTCGAACGTGAGTACAGACCTCTCGCTTGGGGATCAACTCTTTAGAACCGTTTTGCCCGCGTTGACGCTGACGTTGGTTGTTTTGGCGCATATGTTGCGGATGACTCGCGCTGCGATCATTAATCTGCTTGCTAGTCCCTATATCGAGATGGCAAGGCTTAAGGGCACGCGACCGTTCCGGGTGATCGTGCACCACGCATTACCCAACGCATGGGGCCCGATCGTTAACGTGATTGCGCTGAACCTGGCTTATCTGGTGGTAGGGGTCGTTGTGGTAGAAGTGGTTTTTGTTTATCCGGGCCTCGGACAGTTGCTCGTAGACAGTGTGGCGAAACGGGATCTGCCTGTCGTTCAGGCCTGCGCCATCATATTTGCGTCGGTTTATATCCTGCTGAATTTATTGGCGGATATTGTGTCGATTGTCTCCAACCCCCGATTGTTGCATCCACGATAGGTGTCTCTGAGCATGCTGAAACTGTTCTGGACCGCCCCGTTGAGCGCCAAGATCGGCATTCTGGCGATTCTGGCCTACACCTTTGTCGCAGTGTTTGCACCGTTGCTGGCGCCGTATGCAGAAACCGCGATCGTCGGGTCATCTTATGAACTTTGGTCTGATGAATTTGTGTTCGGCACAGATAACATCGGTCGCGACATGCTGACACGGCTAATTTACGGAGCAAGGAACACCATTGGCATCGCGTTTCTGACTGTCGCACTGGCCTTTGTTGTGGGAGGGACGCTGGGGATGCTGGCGGCAATACTGGGCGGCACCTACGACATGTTGATCAGCCGACTGGTAGATATCCTGATGGCAATTCCGTCTTTGGTCTTCGCGCTCCTGTTGTTGACGGTGTTTGGGACCTCCATTCCGTCACTGGTGATCATTATCGCGCTGCTGGATAGTACCCGGGTATTCCGTATCGCACGCTCGGCCGCGATGAATGTGGTGGTGATGGAATTTGTTGAAGCGGCGCATTTGCGCGGTGAGGGAATGGCGTGGGTGATCCGCAAAGAAGTCCTTCCCAATATCATGGCTCCCTTGCTCGCAGAGTTCGGACTGCGCTTTTGTTTTGTTTTTCTGTTTATCGCCGCACTCAGTTTCCTGGGATTGGGTATTCAGCCCCCGCTGGCGGACTGGGGTTCGATGGTTCGCGAGAATGCGACGTTGATCAATTACAACGACATTACGCCGCTTTTGCCGGCAGCGGCCATTGCGGGCCTCACCGTGGCGGTCAATTTTGTCGTGGACTGGATGCTGCATCTTTCCAGTGGACTGAGAAGCGACTAACACGGACTTTCGCAAGAAACATCGTTTGTGGAAAAGCCTGGTGTCCGAAGGGATACTGGATGCTGCATCTCTCGCGCAGTCTTCGCACCGATCAGCAGCAACTATACTCAAAGAGTCTCGCGGAATCAGCGATCCTGTTCGTGGCCATGCCGAACATCAGAGAGTGAGTCGACATTCCATCAGGGAATAAGAAATACGCAAGTGAATAGGTCGAGGCAATCACGATCAGCCGGCATTTTGCTGCGCCCGAATCTGAAAACGCGATTTCGGTATCAGTGGCGTCAATGGATTAATCGGTTGAGGAAATCGGATCGCGATCCAAACGATACCCTAAACGACGATCTGCTCGGTTATCCGACTAATCATACGTATCAGATCCGCAAGGGCGAAATGATTGCCCAGGGCAAGGTTTCCCGGCGCTGGCGCATGGTATCGCCGTTATATCCGCTGCAGATCCGAAGCTTCCTGGATGTGGGGTGCTGCAAGGGATATTTCGTATTTCGTGTTGCGCAACGACCCGAGTGTGAGTGCGCGGTTGGTATCGATCTTTTCCCACATTTTATCGATGTTTCTCAGCGCGCGGCCAGGGCGCTGGCGCTCAGGAATGTACAAATTAAAATGGCCTCAATCGAAGATGTTGCTGCCAATCCAAGCGCGTACGGTGGACCCTTCGATCTGGTCCAAGTAATCAGCGCTTATCACTACATTTACTGGGGAAGCAAACGAGTTGCAAAGTCGATAGGTGACCATGATTCGATCCTGAGCGCGCTTGCCAAGGTGTGCGCACGCCATCTCGTCTTTATGAACCCACTTGAAATATCGGATTGCCCGCTTGAAATCCAAAAGCGGGCAGAGTCAACTTCCGATCATGATTACACCCGGGAGGGATTCCTTTCTGCCGCCCAGAAGTATTTTGATGTATTTGAGGTAGGCCTGGACGATTCGGGTAAGCGCCCCATCATGTTACTGGCCCGTCGCTAGCCCGCAATGTAAACTGACGACCATGTCAGACGATCATCACTCTCACGACCATACCGAGCCGCCGGACAGTCTCACACTTAAGGTCAAGGCGCTCGAATCCCTGCTTATCGAGAAGGGTCTCGTGTCTGAGAAAACGTTGGATGTCCTGATCGAGACGTATGAGCATAAGGTGGGCCCTCGCAATGGGTCACAGGTCGTCGCCAAGGCCTGGACAGACCCGGAGTTCAAAGCGTGGCTGCTGAAGGATGCCAATGGCGCCATTGCCTCACTGGGCTTCACCGGAAGGCAGGGCGAGCATATGCGGGTTGTCGAAAATACAGACAAGGTCCATAACCTCGTGGTCTGCACCCTTTGCTCTTGTTATCCGTGGCCGGTGCTGGGATTGCCTCCGGTCTGGTACAAATCTGCTCCCTACCGGGCCCGGGCAGTTCGGGACCCGCGCGGTGTGTTGGCCGAATTCGGCACACAGTTGGACGGTGATATCCAGATCGAGGTCTGGGACTCGACGGCCGAGATGCGCTATCTCGTTTTGCCTCAGCGCCCCATGGGAACCGAAGGATGGTCAGAGGAGAAATTGGCCGACATCGTTACCCGCAACAGCATGATCGGAGTCGAGCAGGTTCATATCTCCAGCGACGATCCCAGTGCGGATGGAGAGGTTTCGTGATGCGGGGCAGTCATGACCTGGGTGGGTTGGAGGGTCTGGGGTCTATCTCTCCCGAGGCTGAGTCTTCCGAGCCGGTTTTTCACGCAGACTGGGAGAAGCGGATTTTTGCCTTAACGCTTGCCGTTGGCTTTTTAGGTCAGTGGAATCTCGATGAATCCCGCCATGCGCGCGAACGGCAGAGTCCCGATGATTATTTGCGCCACAGTTACTACGAGAACTGGTGGGTTGGTTTGAAAACGCTTTTATTGGAGAAGGGTCTGGTGTCAGAAGAGGAGTTCGCCAGTGGCCAAATGCAGTCTCATGCTTCGTCCTTGGGATTATCGGCGCTGCAGGCGGATGATGTTGCGGGGATTCTCCTTAAAGGCGGCTCGGTGGAGATGGAGACTGAGAAACGACCCCGCTTCAAGGCGGGCGACCGGGTAAGGGTGCGCGTAGAGGTCGCCGCGGGACATACCCGGATACCGTCGTATGTTCGGGGCAGGGTAGGGGTCATCGAACGTCATCACGGCGCACATGTGTTTGCAGATCGCAATGCGCTGAGGCATCGCGAAGCAGAGCATCTCTACAGCATTCGGTTTGCGTCCCGGGAGATCTGGGCAGACAAGACTCAAGAGGGTGCCAACGTCGGTGTCCGGGTCGATCTCTGGGAGCCGCACCTCGACCCGGTATAAGGACCGCCCTGCACATGGACATCACTGCCTTACCGGGTCTGCCGGACGACGGCTCCGAACCGGTTTTTGCCAGCCCCTGGCAGGCGCAGGTCTTTTCATTGGTGGTGGGTCTTCACGAGGCAGGTTGCTTTTCGTGGAACGAGTGGGCAGAGGCGCTGTCTACGGAAATAGCGGAAGATCCCACTGGCGGCGCCGATGGCGTAAAGACCCAGGAGGAGACAGATCCTTCAGATTCGTATTACCGCTTCTGGGTGAGCGCGCTGGAACATATTTTGGCTCGCAAAACCATCCTGGATTCTGACGAAATTCAGAAGCGGGTTGCCGAGTGGCGCGAAGCCTATCTCAATACACCTCACGGCGCGCCCGTGGCGCTGTCGTCAGCGCGCGAGCAGCATCGTGAGCCCGGTTAGATCAGGCACCCTATAATCTGCTTTGCGCAAAGGCACAAAAATGAAAAAGGCCGCAGAGCCTTGGAGTGATAAGGAGACCGATCGGTGGAACGCAAGCTAAGCACAATCCTGGCCTCGGATGTGGTGGGATTCAGCAAGATGATGGCGGCCAATGAAGAGTACACGCTGCGTGACCTGAGTCGACGGAGGCAGGTGATAGACGGGGTTGTGGCCGAGCATGACGGCAAGATCTTCGGCTCCGCCGGGGACAGCATCATTGCGGAGTTTGCCAGCCCGGTCAACGCGGCCCGCTGCGCGGTAGAGATGCAGTCGCGTATGGCTTCACTCAACGAGGATGTACCGGACGAACTGCGGATGATGTTTCGTGTCGGGATCAATCTCGGCGACGTCATGGTGACTGAAGATAATCTGTTTGGAGATGCGGTCAATATTGCTGCGCGTCTTGAGGCGGCCGCGCACCCGGAAGGCATCTGCGTCTCACAATCCGTTTTCGACATGATCAGCCAGAAGATCATGGTGTCGTTTGAGGATGCCGGCAAGCTCGAGCTGAAAAACATCGCGCACCCGGTACAGGCCTATTTTGTGATTAAAGGCCAAGGCGGGGTTCGATATCTGCAACAGGCGGAAGCCCCCCAGGTGGCAGTCGAGAAAGCGGAGTCTGGCTCTCTTGCCATCATGCTGTTCAAGAGTCTCAGCACCGACGAGGAACAGGCCTATTTCTGTGAAGGCTTTTCAGAGGACCTGATCGCGGCTTTGTCCCGCTTCAGGAGCCTGACCGTGGTGTCGGGCAATGCGAGTTTTTCTTACCGGGACAAGCAGATGAGCCCCAAAGCGATCGGCAAGGAGCTTGGGGTTCGCTACATCCTGGACGGCAGCGTAAGAAAGCTGGGTAAAAAGATGCGCATCACCACGAGTCTCACCAATGCACAAGACGAGTCGACCGTCTGGTCCGAGAAATTTGATACGACCATCGATGACATTTTTGATACGCAGGACGAAATCATTGAAACCATCGTGGCGACCATTGCGGGCAAGGTCGAAGTGAACGAGGCCAAGCGGGTCAGTAATGCCCGACCGGAAAACCTCACCGCATATGACATGGTACTGCAGGGGCTTGAGTACCATCGACGCAGCAATCTGACCCGGTCTGAAGCGTCCAAGGCATTGGAGCTATTTGAAAAGGCGATCGAGACGGATCCAACGTACGCCCGGGCCTATGCCTGGCGGGCATGCTCGTTATCTAATGCTGCGGGCTGGGATCCGGAGTCGTATCCCAAGGACTGGTTCGACATTTGTCACGCCTCGGCGACACGTGCTCTGGAACTGGATCCGGATGATCATGAGGCGAACCGGATCATGGGGGCCATTTCTCTTTTCCTGAGGGACTTTGATCTGGCGCGCCATCATCATGACCGAGCAGAAGAACTTTGCCCTAGTGACTCCTATATTCTCGGCAAGAACGCCGAGATGCGCCTGTATCTTGGAAACCCCGAAGAAGGCCTAGAGAAGGTGACCTGGGCGATGCGGATTAACCCCTTTTGTCCTGACGATCTTCTTGAAAAAGACGGCAAATGCCGTTACTGGCTGGAGGATTTTGAGGGCGCCCTGGCGAGTTTTAAGAAGATGCGTACCGAAAGCCGCGACGGTCTCTTTTACTCCGCAGCAACCTTTAAGAAACTCGGACGCGAGGAGGAAGCATTGGACATGCTTCGGCGGGGGATTCGCCTGGCAGATGTATCAATTGAGACCTTTGTCGAAAGCCAGCCCTTCCAGGATCAGGCCCGCAACCGGGAGTTGCAGGAAGTCCTGGACTCAATCGAATCAACCTGAAACGGAGCAGGTTCTATTTAAGGAGAGCGTTATGGATGAAGATGTCTTTAATATTCAGCTGCGTAAATTTCTGAAGAAAGTGGGAATTCAGTCGCAGCGGGAAATTGAGCAGGCGGTTCGAGACGGTATTGCTTCGGGTGCGCTTAAGGGGGACGAAACGCTGAACGCGTCTGTGCATTTGCAACTGGGTGAAACCGGTCTGGATGTCACGATAAAGGACGACATCAAACTTGCCTGAGCCGCGTCAGGCATCCAATGCTGTGGCGCTGGAACAAACAGACGATACGCCGCTCATTGAGATCACGGGCGCCACGGTCTGCCGCGGTAACAACTGCGTCTTTGATGATTTCAGTCTGACGCTCTCCCAGCATGAAAGTGTCGTGATCCTGGGGCCAAACGGCGCGGGAAAAACCACGCTGCTTAAGTTGCTGATGCGGGAGATCTATCCCCTTTGGCGTGATCATCCGGTAATTCGGATTCTCGGCAAAGAGCGCAACGACATTTGGGAACTGCGCCGGCAGCTCGGCATTATCTCGGCTGATCTTCAGGAGCATTATTCGCCGGAAGTGCTCGGCCGTCAGGTCGTGCTCTCGGGTTTTTTCAGCAGCGTGGGTGTCTGGGGCCATCACAGGCTCACGGACGAGCAACATCAGCGCGTGGAGACCGTTCTTTCGCAGCTGGAAGTCAAGGATTTGGCGGATCGAGCGTTCGGGGAATTATCGTCGGGACAGCAACGCCGGCTTCTTCTGGGCCGCGCCCTGGTGAACGCGCCGGCCCATTTGATTCTGGATGAACCCACCAGCGGCCTGGATCTCTCGGCGACCTTTCAATATCTGCAGACGATGAGGGAATTGATCCGCTCAGGACATACGCTGGTACTGGTGACGCACCATATCCACGAGATCCCGCCAGAGGTCACCCGTGTTGTCATGCTGAATCAGGGAAAAGTCTGGGCGGATGGCGAGAAGACAGAGATGCTGACCGAGTCACGCCTGTCATCGCTGTATGGCGTCGATGTCCGCCTGGTCGAGTCGGCCGGCTGGTACCAGGTGATGCCCGTCTAAGAAATCAGGATTCCGGACTGGCCGTGAGAACTGCCTTGCGCTCTGGAATCTCGTCGTATTGGATCGTGTCTTCGCCGTTATAGACCAGAAAATGCCGGCCCTTGGCGCGGGCAACCATGGTGACCCCAAGATCCTGGGCAAGCTCCAGCCCCATGTAGGTGATGCCGGAGCGGGATACCAGTACCGGCACACCCATGTGAGCTGCTTTCATCACGATCTCAGATGTCAGCCGTCCGGTGGTGTAGAAGATCTTGTCGTTACCGCCGATGCCCTCCAACCACATCTCCCCGGCGATCGTGTCGGTGGCGTTATGCCGGCCGACATCCTCAACAAAATAGAGAATGCGTGACCCTTCGCAGAGTGCGCAGCCGTGGACTGCGCCGGCTGCCCGGTAAATCTCGTTATAGGAGTTGATGGTCTTAAGCAAGGCATAAATGGTTGACTGACGGATTTCCACACGCGGCAGGCGAGTGTCATAGAGCTTATCAAGCGTGCAGCTGAAGATCGTGCCTTGCCCGCACCCGCTGGTGACGGTGCGTTTGGAGATCTTCTCCTGGAGATCAACGATACCGTCGCCATGGGTGGTGAATACGTCAACGGTTTCCCGATCCCAGTCGACATGGACCTTCGCAATCTCGTTGATGTCGTCTATGAGCCGCTGGTTACGTAGATAACCGAGGGTCAGTTTTTCAGGATAAGTGCCGAGCGTCATCAGGGTCACCACCTCGGCATCGTCCACTTTGATGGTGAGCGGATATTCACCTGCAATATTGAGGTCGCGCGGATCGCCGAATTCATCGCGGGCAGTCACTGGCCGGGTCGGATCCAGGCCTTCATCCGACAGCAACGGCCGGTGCGCAGTGTGCGATTGTTCAGTCTTGATAGACATGAAGCCTCATTCAGTGTGTTGAGTTACCAATGGTGACACAGTTATAGTGAACCGATAACGCTCTGTAGGCAAGCCCTTTAGTTCTGATGAAAGACCGATTTCCTGTCTCCGTGATTATTGAACGCCGCTCATATCCCGATAAGGTGTGGATGCTTGATAGCTGGTCAGCAGTCGGCGTGCTCCCGGTAGCAGCACAAGCAACCAGTGTGACCTGCACCAGTATCTACCAGGGCGATGATAGTGAGCAGTTTCTGTATGAGGGATACTGTATTGAGCTCTTCCAGGATGATGCAGAGAGTTACTATGCCAACCTGACGGGCCGAAACCCTGGGGTATTCGTGATCTGCGAACACGAAGAAGATGAAGATGAAGATGAAGATGAAGACGGAGGAGGGGAAACGTTCCGTCCTCTGCTGGTCACGCTGAGTTATGACGAGATGGCGTCCTATATCGAGGTAGATACCCCTGTGTTTGATTTACCGATCCCGCCGCCTGTCTATAACTGGGTCGAAGAATGGGTGCTGGATAACTATCAGCCGGAAAAGAAACATAAGCGGGCCCGCCAGAAGTGGGCGGATAACACGTGGAAGCCGTTACGTCGCCCGGTAGGCAGTTGATTCGGCGCGTTATCGGAAATTGAACATGGACGAACGATCTTTTTTGAGCCGATGGTCCCGCCGCAAGGCGCTGCGCCAAGAGGAACTCGACGAGGCGGTGCTCAATGGTGAGCAGGATGCGCTCGCCCAGCAACCGGACTCTGCGGAAGCACCAGAGCAAGAGGAAAAGCCGCCTCTGACAGACGAAGATATGCCGCCGATCGAGACAATGGGCGAGGATGACAACTACGGGGATTTTCTTTCGCCCGAGGTCAGCGAGAAGTTGCGCAAGGCTGCCTTGCGCAAGCTTTTTCACGGAGCGGGATTCAATATCCGTGACGGGTTGGATGACTACGATGAGGACTTTACGTTCTTCGAGCCGCTGGGCGACATTGTGACGGCCGACATGCGTCACCGCGAAGAGATGCTGGAGCGCAAGGCTCGTGAAGCCGCCGAAGCAGCAAAGCAGGCAGATGATCCTGAGTTGGCGGAGGAGTCCGAGGCGTATACGGCCGCGACAGATGAGCCTGCGGACGAGGATTTGGATGCTGACGAAAAAGCAGCGGATGAATCAGACCGCCCGACCGAGGAGCATAGGCACTTGGCCGGCGCGAATTCCGAAAGTGAGGGTGAGTCAAGCGGCGATCCCGTACAGAAGCGTCACGACCCAAGTGGAGAAACAGGATGAGTGCAGACGCGTCTCAGAAGGCGGCAGAATTTTTGGGGTTTAACTTAGCTGACGAGTCACCTCTGCAGCAGGCACGCCTTCAGGCGCTGGGGGCCGGGCTAGCAGGCGAGGTGACACCGACTTCTCTGGTCTCTTTCAGCTCGAGTGGCGTCCTGGCCATCATTGGACCTCTGCCCTCGGCACTGGGTGTCGCCGAGGAGTTGCCCGATCTTGAGGGCTGCCTGGTTGTGGCAACGGACGGCGGCGAGCCGGGAAAAACCGAGGTCCGTGAGGTGTCGGGCAGATCCTTGCCCGTAGTCTTCGGCAAACCGGAATCGATCGAGGGTTATTTGGGTCAATTTTCCATTACTCTTGTTCGCGATGACGCCGAGGTGGATCTTGCCAAAGCCATGCAGCTTCCAGGCGGGGCAGTGGACATCGTGCTCGATCTGCTGCGTGAGCCCCTGATTCAGTCTGAGATCCTGCCGCCGGGATATTTCGCACCAAGCGGCGATAGCGAAGCCCTCGGCGCAGCCTGTAATGCTGTTCAGGGTCTTAAGGGCCAGTTTGAGAAACCTCAGT
>JAERSQ010000112.1 GCA_016845525.1 Pseudomonadota bacterium | reverse complement strand
GCCCTGATGGGAGCCTTTCGGAAGACTTTGCCAGCCTTGAAGAGGCGCTTGATTACGCCAATCACCTTGGCAAGGAGGATAAGCAACTGCCCTTTGAGCCTTCTTCCGGGGCTTATGTGGGCGTCAGGTTCGGCCAGCACCGCGAAGGCATATCGATTCCTTTAAAGGAGGGCAACTAATGGCGATCCTGTCACGTGAAGAGACTGCTGAGCTCTTTAAACAAAGGCCCAAGGAATATGAGGGCGGTTTTATCCCGATACCGCTTGTCTCGAGGAAAAGTGCCTCGCCCGAGTGGCCCGGCCGAGGCTATGTGCTTGCCTCTGGAAACGACAGATCGCTCTGGCCATACCTTGAGGATTCTCTGGTTCGGGATGGCTACGAGGCGTTGTCCGTTACGCAGCTGAAGGAGGACTCTGATGACAGATAAAGGCCCAAGAGGCTCTTTCGGGGGCTTGCCGATTCCGTATGCCTACTTTGATGAGGACGAAAGGCGCAAGCGCCGTGAACGCGAAAAGGTGCTTGAAGAGAAGTACCGGCGCGATCCGCCGCCAGAGCCCAGACCCGTGCCCAAAAAGAGCGCGAAAGAGCTTTATCTCTCGCGTCCCTTTGACCCTGATTAAGGAGAACGTCATGGCCACATGCATCTTTTTTGGATTTGCGGGTCCCCAGGACCCGATCTACGGCATCAGCCGCAGCAATATCACGGACAGACTCACCCGGCGTAACTGCAATACCAAGGCAATAGTGAGAAACGGCATTTATGTCTGGATTGCCAAGGGCAGTATCAGCGGCAACGGCAACCGTGCCACGCGTTATTTCGTCAGAACCTACGGCCGCGACCGAAAGGAAAAGACCGCGAAGCACTTTGAACGCCAGCGCGACGCCATTGAGTACGCCAACAGCCTCTCAACGACACAGGGGGCTCTGCCAAGGGAGGAGGTCCCGCCAACGGTCATTGCATCGATCAGGCGGGGACCCCGTGCTTAACGGTCCGCGGGGGAGACGGTTCCGACTTCAAGCATCCAGTTACACACCAGGAATCACTTATCGGGAGACAACATGAAAAAAAACGCTTCTCAGATTGCCGATGGACGGAAGTTGATGATCTTCTCTCCGTCAGTTTTTTGCAGAACCGCCTTAATGAAATCGCGGAAAACACCCTTGTCAATGTCTCTGGCATTCACAAGGGCCGCTGGAAGATATAAGGGAGCATCCTATGGGAAATACTAAAGACCAGATACTGATCAGTGCATCAGTCAATCTCGCTTTCAGGCCGAAGACCTACTTTCCGGAGTCCCCGACACGAGAGCAGTTGCTCGCAAGGATCAAGGGTCAGTCCCGCCGTGAGATGGCCCGGGGCATCCTCGAGACCGAAGGGATCGCCGGGCTCAGCGACTTTGTGGCCAGAGAAGAACTGAACGACCATGATCGCGACATGTGGGGGCTGGTACATCCCCACATGATGGGCGGGGAATACCTGCCGGGGCTCCGCCCGGAGGAGGTCGAGATCGCCCGGATCAGTCTCAAGTCCACGACCTTTGACCAGAAAAGCATCCGGGCAAGGCCCGAGGGGGACAGGATACGCCTTTCCGTCGAGGATGAATACGAGACTGAGTACGAATTGCCCTTCACCCTGATAGCGCAACCCCTCAGCCTGGGTGAACTGATTGAATTCCTCGGTGCTTCACGGCATCCGGACGATGTCTACCATGGCGGGATGATTGAGAGCGACTGGAATTTCTGCGAAGAGAACGGTGATCCGTTGGATGAGTGTGTTGACTTTGCCACGGTGAGTTCAGGGTTTTATCCGCAACTGTCATCCTACTTCAATGAGTATGGACTTTCGTGGATGGAATCGATGGCAGAGAAGCGCCTCTGGAACTGAGTCCCGGGGAGCTCGCCAAATCGGCCCAAGCAGCCGCCTGATCAATCCACATTTAAACAAGAGATAACTTATCGGGAGAAAACATGAAAAAAACGCTTCTCAGGCTGCTGAATCGGGGGAAGACGAGGTGGTTTTCCCTTGGGAGTTCAAAAAGCACGAAGCCATCATGGGCACGGCTCGGGATGTCTGCGAGACAAGCGCCGATGCGGTCATGTGCTTCATGGTGGCCATCGTGTCTTTGCTTTCTGATCGGGAAATAGCGCACCACTTATTGGCCAGCGCCTACGATGCTATCGAAAGTCACGACAAAGCCCTCGAAGAGGCCAAGGAACTGCACTGATGAAAAAACCAACGCACAGCGGGCCGCGTATGGAAAGGGTGGAGGGGATCAGGTTTGCTGATCCCCGCTCCGCGATCTACTCGACCCGGCTCTTTGTGGGCTCAAGGCATATTGGGCCCATGCCGGGTCCGGAGAGGGTTTCGAGGCGCAAGCAGGTATTAAAGCGCATGACCGAGCAGATCGGCCGTGAGGCGATCGCTGCGATTGAGAGCGATGACTGAGGCAGGTGAATCAGTTGATCACTCGGAAATGCACCTCAGTCGGATCACAACCGATGCCGTTGATGGGATTCATGTCCTGTGGGCAGGCTGACATGACGGCGATCACATCACACAGCGCTTTCATGCGGATGTAGTCGGCCGGTTTTGAAACGGTGGGCTCAAAAGCCGTCGCGCCGTCTTTTGCCACGGGGATGTTCATCCAGAGATTAAAGGGGTCAGGGATAGACGGCAACTGAATGCCGATTGCCGTCATCGCCATGCGCAGGTTATCGGTGCAGTTGTCGTGATAGCCCTCACAGCCAAGGATCCGGTAGCGGTTGCTGTCACAGCACGACATCAGTGTGTCATGTACGCCGGGGGAGGTGTCTTGCGTAATCTCAAACATCGGCCGGCGGATGTTGGAAACAATTCTGTCGCCGGTTTT
>JAERSQ010000111.1 GCA_016845525.1 Pseudomonadota bacterium | reverse complement strand
ATAGCAGTCGGGTTCTACATTCTGCTGTTTTTCGCCTATCTTTTCGGTCCCTTGGTCGTGATGTCTTTTACGGCGTTTAACAGTTCCGAGTTTCCGTCGATTTCGCCCTGGAACTGCATCACAGGCGAGTGGTTCGATGTTTTGGTCAAGGACAAGCACCTCATGGGCGGCCTGCGCAGCAGTCTGTTTGTGGGTATCGGAGTGGTGTTGCTCGCTGTGCCTATTGGCCTGGCGGCATCGCTTTTGCTGACGCAACTCCAAAGACGCGCGCGTTCGGTGATGTATACGCTCACCATTTCACCCATCCTGGTGCCCGGTGTGGTGCTGGGTATCTCGACGCTGGTTTTCTGGGAAAGGATCGACCGTGTGGTGCTCGGCGCGGAGGATGGCTTTTTCTATGATGGCTACTTCATGACCATCATCGGCCAGTCGACCTTTATTGCGGCGTACGCCATGCTGGTCTTCCTCGCCCGGCTGCAGCGCTTTGATCCTGGCCTTGAAGAGGCGGCATTGGACTTGGGGGCCACGCATACCCAGGTCTTCCGAAAAATTCTGTTGCCGTTCCTGAAGCCGGCTATTGCCTCAGCGGCTGTCCTGGCATTTTTGGCCTCGTTTGAAAACTACAACACGACCGTATTCACGATTGTTTCCGAGAGCACGCTGACGACTGTACTGGCCAGTAAGGTGCGTTACGGGATCAACCCGTCGATAAGCGCTCTCGCCGTCATCATTATCGGACTCACGCTGATTGGCGCAGTGGCCCATGAGTACTTCAAGCGCAAAGAAGAGAAGGCAGCCAGCGCTCTGGCGGCGGAGGGCTTGGCGGGTGTCAGCACAGCGTCGGCTTCGCGTCCAATGCGCATCCCCGTCGGCGCGTTGACCGGACTCATTGCTGTCAGTCTGCTCGCTGGCCTATGGTTTACCCAGGGCTATGATGTAGATGAGTGCAAGGTCAGAGTCGTCGAGGAAAATAAGGTTCGCTTTGAAGCGCTCAAGCAGCAAAGGCTCGCCGAAGCAAAAGCCAAGCGGGAGGCGAGCGGCGAAAGTGCAGAGGCTGCAGTTGAGGCAAACCAGGAAGGACGCCAGTACCAGAATATTTTTGCCCCCACCAACCTCGACCAGCAGGTGGACTCAGAGACTGAGACGGAGGCGGGCGCAGAGGCTGCAGTTGAGGCAAACCAGGAAGGACGTCAATACCAGGGCATTTTCGACCCCGGCAATCTTGGCAAGCAAGTGGATTCTGCTGCCGAGAATGAAAATGAATGAGACAAGATTCAAGTGAGTCAGGCCCAGAAAGATTGTCGAGTACAAGAAATAGTAGACCCGCATGATTCAAACGACCTGCATTGGCGCCTACCCAAAGCCCGAATTCGTCGCGCTACCGGATTGGTTTAATACGCCGGAGGGGACGGATACCTCGGATCCCACGAGGTGGTGGGCCGAGGCCATGGAGACGCTTGGCAAGGAGGCCGATGTAGTTCTCTCGCGGGGCGTTGCCGAGGTACTGGATGACCAAGAGCGGGCAGGAATTGATATTCCGACCGACGGCGAAGTACCCAGGGAGAATTACATCCACTACCACTGCCGGCATCTTGAGGGCATCGACTTTTCCAACCTGACTGAAAAAAGCTTACGCAACGGTGCCTATGCAGCTCGGCTGCCGACGATTAGAGAGCCGGTTCGTGCGCTGGATCCGTTTCTCAGGCATGACTGGCAAAGAGCCCAGAATCTGACCCGCCGCCCAGTCAAGGTCACGATGCCGGGACCCATGACCATTGGTGACACCACAGCAGATGCGTACTACGATGATCCCAAGCAGCGCGGCGCGGATCTTGCCGACGCCCTAAACAGGGAGGTCCTTGATCTTGCGCAGGCCGGATGTCGATACATCCAGATCGATGAGCCTTTGTTTGCGCGAAAACCCGAAGCGGCGCTCGATTTTGGCTTTGAGCACCTGGAACGGGCCTTCCATAAATGCCCAAAGGATGTCGTCAAAACCGTTCACATGTGTTGCGGTTATCCTGACCGGATCGACAGTGTGGACTATCCTAAGGCCGATCGGCAAAGCTACTTCGATCTTGCCGGCGCGATCGAGGACGCATCGATTGATGCGGTATCGCTGGAAGACGCCCATCGTCACAATGATCTCAAACTGCTCGAGCGGTTTGAGCGCACTACCGTGATTCTCGGTGTTGTGGCAATCGCGAAAAGTGAAGTGGAACCCGTCGATGTTATCCGCGATCGCCTGCAGGCGGCGTTGATGCATATCGACGCGGAGCGTCTTATCGCCGCCCCCGATTGCGGCTTGGGTCTTTTGGGCCGGGATCTGGCTCGGCACAAGTTGGCAAACTTGTGCAAGGCGGCCCACTCTTTCGATTGAACTAGCATGCCGTCATTGGACACTTTGATGTCCTTCGTCTCCCAGCCTACTGTAGCCCACTCTCCCCAGGTTAAGTCTTTGTTGAGGCTATCCGCTGTTGTTCTTCTGGCGGTTGCGCTTGTTGTCCTCGGTGCCTGCTCGGACGATCGGGATCGTGCGGACGACGTACCGTCGGGCGAATCCCTGACAGCATCTTCTGATCCAGGTCACGGCAAGGATACGGCCCTGGTCCAGCTAGACCTGAGATTGCGACTTGAAATCGGGTTAGCCGGATCAAGCGATGATTTGGAGGGGGAAGGAAGCAGGCCTTCTGATCAATCTGAGGCAGATCAATTGCTCGCGCGAGTCAGGCAACCCTTTCTGGGTGATCTAGACAAGATACGTGAGCGGCGCTTCCTTCGGGTCCTCGTATCCTACGGGCGAACGAACTTCTTTTTTGATCAGGGATCGCCCCGGGGTTTTGAGTATGACCTGATGATGGAGTATGAAAGACTCCTTAACGCGTCGGTTTCATCTCTTGAGGACCGGATCAAGTTGATCTTTGTGCCCGTGCCGTTTGATCATCTGCTGGACAAACTGGCTTCGGGACACGGTGATGTTGCCGCGGCGGGGCTCACCGTCACGCCCGAGCGTTTGGCGCAAGTCAGCTTCACTAAGCCCTACCTTAAGGTCGTGGACGAAGTGATCGTTGGCCGTCAGGATGGTCAGGCTCTGACATCGCTAGACGACTTATCCGGACGCACTGTGGTTGCGAGAAAGGGTTCGAGTTATATCACGCACCTTAAGTCCCTTAACGAGCGTCTCTTGAGTGAAGGGCGTGCCCCGGTGGAGATATCGGGGGCAGAAGAGCAACTCAGCACGGAAGATATTTTGGAGATGCTGGATGCCGGGGCGATTCAGCTGGCTGTCGCCGATAGGCACATCGCTACCATTTGGAGCAAGATGCTCAGCAACATCCGTATCTATCCCGACCTCGCGATCCATCAGGGCGGCCAAATCGCCTGGGCGGTGCGCCAAGACAATCCGCGACTGCTGGCGAGTCTCAATCAGTTTGTCGATAAAAACCGCAAGGGTTCGCTTTTGGGGAATATTCTTTTCACTCGGTATTATGAAAAAAACCGGTGGATTACCAACCCCGTCTCGGATGATGATCGAAAGCGGCTACGCCACATGCGGGGTCTTTTTGAAAGGTACGGGCAGACCTATGGCATCGACTGGCTTGAGCTCGTGGCGCAGGCCTATCAGGAGTCACGGCTCGATCAATCGGTAGTAAGCAGCGCCGGGGCAATCGGTGTGATGCAGTTGTTGCCGAGCACCGCTGCGGACAAAAATGTGGGAATTCCCGATATCAGCACGGTCGAGAACAATATTCACGCTGGTACCAAATATATGGCGTTTTTGCGCGAGCATTACTTCAGCGATCCACAGATTCACCCTGCTGCAAAGATGGACTTTGCCTGGGCATCCTATAACGCAGGGCCCAACCGGATCCGCCGTCTTCGAAATCAGGCGAAAGAGCGTGGCTTTGACCCCAACAGATGGTTTGGCAATGTTGAGGTGCTGGCGGCAGAGAAAATAGGCCGCGAGACGGTAGATTATGTGAGGAATATCAACAAATACTTCGTCGCCTACAAGATGTACTTCAACGCGCAAAGCGCCAACTAGCCGTCACGTCCTCAGTCAGCGGACTGCGTGTTTTCCTCCCACGGCGCTTTGACCGGCATAAAGTTTTCGTTGATATCGACGGTCGTGTTGTAACCAAAGATTCCTTCGAGTCGCACGGTAAAACGAAAGGTCGTGTCGTGGTCATAGTCTGCAGGGAAGTGAACTGCCGGTTCAACCTCCCAGAACAGCCATTTTTTCTTTGTCATTCTCCGATAGCGCACCTTCAGGAACGCATCATGAACGGTGAACTCCGGCTTGTCCCGCAGGAATATCTCCACATCGTAGGCGATCGCTTCAGATTTCGAGCGCCGCAGTTTTTCATACAGGCTGAAATACTGGTCAAGACACCAGCCGTCATTGCATTCGCCGGAGTTATTTTCGTACCAGCGCACTACGGTCGTTGGGCGAAAGAAGAAGTCGTGGCCGATCACCCGGTCAAAGTCGGCCTGGCCCCGATACTCGAATTTGCTTTTGGTGAAATAGTAAAAAGAGTTGGTCAAACGCGGCAGCCACGGGCCGCCGGTGGTGAAGGCTTTGCTGTGACGGGCTCGCACATAGGGCTGGTATCTCCCGTCCCGGCGCCGGATACCAAGATCAAAACGGACTTGTTTTAAGGCGTTTTCGCGTTTGCCCCGCACTTGAAGACTGATATTCTGCTGGTTGTCATCAAGGTCGTTAATACGGCCCTCGTCCTCATCATCACCCAGTATGAGCTTGAGACGGTTTTCGGTGTTGGGCAAAGAGACTCGGGCCCGCACTCCGGGGCTGAGTTTGGTCCCTTCGTTGCCGTCATAGCGGACCCGGATAAA
>JAERSQ010000110.1 GCA_016845525.1 Pseudomonadota bacterium | reverse complement strand
GCACCCGCTATGTTGACCGCGACTATAGCCAGGCCGCCGAGGCGGGGCTTAAGGGTCCCCGCTTGCGTCTTTTTGGCGGCAGAACCTTTGGCATCTCTGATTTCACCATCGGCACCATCAACCTCAGTGCTTTCAATGAAGGTACTGACGAAAAGTCCTCGGCATACTGGGAGTATGGTGTCCAGGCGGTTGTTCAGCACATTCTGGGAAAACTGCTGACGTTCAGTCCTTCCCCCTGGATGCTGTCGGCGACTGCGGGCTTTTATGATAAATCCTACGATGAGGCCAATCCGGGCGTGGATGCGAGTGTGGTGCGCAAAGACCAGACGCTGCGTACGAGCGCGTCCCTGGTGATTCCACTGACCGTCAACCTGAGTCTTATGTCAACCGCCGGCTATACTCATGTGGACTCTAATTTGCCGAATTATGCCAATGAAAACTGGTTTTCAAGCCTCAGCGTGTTGGGCCAGTTCTAGCAGACTTAAGGGAATAGCAAAATGAGAGCTAACCATTTCTCACCCACCTCGCTGGTAACTCTGGCGCTGCTGGTGCTGCCTTTCGGGTCAGTCGCATCCAGCGAGGAGGTGCAGGTCGGCGTCACCGCAGCGTCCGTCATTGACGCGCAAGGCAAGCCGCCGGTCTCTCCCGCACGTGATCTTGAGACCGGTGTGGATGTCTTTTTCAACGAGAAGGTCTCGACCGATGAAGCCGGCAGAGCACAGCTCCTTTTTCGGGACGGAACGTCTTTGACCGTTGGCGCAAGTTCGGAGATGACCATCGATGAATACGTCTATGACCCGGCCACCGGCACCGGAGACATGGTCGTCAGTATCAGCAAGGGAGTCTTTCGACTGGTGGGGGGCAAAATCTCAAAGAACCAGCCCATCGTTTTCAACTCACCCTCGGCCACCGTCAGCGTGCGGGGCGGAATTGCCTACGTAAAAGAATCGTCCGCAGGACTGGAAGCAGGACTGCTGTATGGCACCCAGTTAAGTGTGACCTCTGCCGCTTCCGGCCTGACGGCAAGCACATCACAGGCGGGAAGAGCCTTTAGTGTATCGACGGGGCAAACGGAGGCACCGGTCGCTCAGAAAATCAATCCTGAGACGCTCGCACAAGATATTGCATCGCTCGAAAAATCAGCAGAGCCGCCTGCGCCTGAGGCTGCTGATGAGCAATCTGGCGCTTCCGATCAGCCAGCCGCTCGGGCGCAACCGGAGGATTCTGGAGAAGAACCCGCTATCGCAGAAAGCGAGCAGGCAAACGCGGCTGCCGAGCCTGAACCAGGAGAGCAACCATCAGAAGACGCGGGTGCACCCGAGCCGGGTCTCGCTCAAGCAGAGCCCGATCCAAACCAGCCTCCGCCAGAAGGATCCGACTTTGTTGCGGATCAGGAAAACCCTGAGGGACCCTTGCCTGGCAATAATCAGCCGCCGTCCGAGTCCGGGACGGAACCATTGGGTCCGGCACCATTGGCTCCGGGCGAGCCTGGCGAAGGATTTGTTGCTGATGACGGACTCATACCACTGCCTCCCCCGCGGGATGCGGAAGATTTCACGCCACTTCCGCCAGGAGAATCTGGCGAGGTTGGCGCTCCACCACTGCCCGAAGCAGGCTTAGCGGCTGACATTCCCGCAACAGGCCTGCCGCCTCTGCCTGAAGGTTCGGAGGGAGAGATTTACATCGCGACGGGTGCCTCACGGGATGGACTGCCTCCGTTGGTGGGCGGCTCTGAAGGAGAGATAACGATTGCTCCGGGAACTGCGCAATTGCCCCCTCTGCCCGCAGGCTCTGATGGCGCCGTCTACGTCGCTCCGGATACTTTGCCGGCAACCGGGTTACCTCCTCTGCCAGGCGCCTCTGAGGGGGGAATTGCAATCACCCCAGGCACCAGCCCAACGCCTGGACTGCCTCCTGTGCCCTCAGTTTCCAGCAGAGTTGTTACGCCAGTTATCCCCGTGGCTCCTGCGCTGCCCGCAACGACGGTCAGCATCCCTGCCCCGCCGGTGGCGCCAACAGCATTAAAGCTTGAAATCACTTCACTGACTCTCGATTTCAGCGCAGACGTCGCGGCTTACGCTCCTCCGATTGGGTCTCCCATTGGCGGCAGCCCGGTTCGCGCGCGCGCTGAACCGGCAGCAGGTCTCACAGAACTCACAAAGGCCGTTGATGACACGACCAAGGCCCCTGGCGTTCGAACCGAGGACGGCACATCCGTTACAGCGCCAACCGGCGGGTGGGAGCCCTCTACCGCCTACACCTTTACCGGGGCGACTGATGCAGAAAAACCGGCCTACTTTGCCCCTGCCGCAACAGACACGGGATCGACCCCTGTCGTCACTGAAATCCGATGCGACCCTGATCGGGATGGATACTGCCCAACCGCGACCGAAGTGTCGGTGGGAACGGTAATACCGCCCGCTGGTGCATCTGAACCTGGCGCACCACGGCCAGAGCCAACCATCCGCATCGTTGAGGTTAGGACGACAACCACCAGTTGTGACGTCGCAACAGGGTGCTCACGATCCACCATACCGGCAGCGACGGCAACTTCGGGGACCACCACTTTTATTGAGACCAGACCGGCAGCGACGGCAACTTCGGGGACCACCACTTTTATTGAGACCAGACCGGCAGCG
>JAERSQ010000109.1 GCA_016845525.1 Pseudomonadota bacterium | reverse complement strand
AATTCATAACCGCGCTCGGAGATATGAAATATTCGGTAACCTGATTCCCGTAGCCGTGAGATCAGGCCAAGGAAGTCACTGAAAGAAATCTGCGGATAGTTGTAATGAAATTCGACCAGCAGCTGGCCTGGCTGAATGCCTGAAGCCAGCATGTCAGGCAGGACCGACATCTCTTCTCCCTCGACATCCATCTTGAGGATATCGATCTCTTGATGTCCCAGTTCCTGGCGCAGCGTGTCCAGTCTTCTGACCTCACACTGCACTACTTTGTCCTGCGGATCGCCAAGATCTGCACGGGTGTAATTGAACTTGCGCTCCCGATTGGGCTCTGAAAACGCCTGCACCCCGTCATTGGCGCCAACCCCCACCGGATAGAAATGAAATTGCGAGGGGAGTGCCTGTTCTCCGATCCATCGCACTGACCGCGGTGTAGGATCGAAAGCATGCAATTCCACCTGATGGTGTTCGATCATGGCAAGATCCCAGGCGATGTTGTTGCCGACTCCCGCCGAGTAGACCACGCCCCCCGTCAAAGCCTCAGGCACGATGCTCCACACTCCCGAACGGGCGCCATAAGAGACAAACCGACAAGAGACGTCGACGACGATTCCGGATCTGGATAGCTTGCGTCTTCTTAGAAACTGTTTGACCCGTCGAAATGCCATCCTGAAACCCAATCAAAAAAATTTGCACGTGTGTACTTGCGCGGGTTCACCATCGCACACTCTTGTCAACCCGTGGAACTATTCTTCGCAACCTAGGCGTTACAAGCGAGACGACCGTTTACCCAGACACTTCTAATATCAGACTGCGAGACGTTGTAGATCGTTTGCTGCACAAAGTCTTCGCCACTGGTCGTGGAATTTGAAAATGCAGCCCGATCCGTTGCCGCATGATGATCCACCAGGATTGCATCAAAATGCCTGCCTTTTTCAAATTTTCCAACCGGAATATCGAGGACCTCGGCTCCTCCTGCGGTGGCTACCCAAAGCGCCTCACGAAAATCTATCCGCGAATCGGGATGGCCGCGACTGGCTGATGCGATTTCCGGATCAACCCCCTCCTCGAGCATCCGCGATGCCGCAATCGCGAATCGGGCGTTTTCGAAAATCGAAGGGCTGGGTCCGCCCGAGATATCTGTTCCCATGCCGACACTCACACCAATATCCAGCGCCCTTCTCAAAGGGAACACTGAATTCGCAAAGTAGGCGTTCGAAATCGGGCAATGTGCAATACCGGTCAACGCACTCTTCATGATCTCCATATCAGTCGGGGAGACAAAATTACAATGCGCCAACACGGAGCCCCGCTGCAGCAAACCTAGCTCGGCAAGCGCGGCAGTATCACTTTGCCCGTAACGCTCATACACAAACTGATGTTCCCAATCTCCCTCAGAGCAGTGCGTCTGGACGCGACAGTCCATCTGGTCAGCAACGCGGCCAAGTTCTAGCAACGCAGTATGGCTACAACTCGGAATAAACCTAGGGGTGACTATCGGCTGAACTAGGTCAGTGTCGTTACCCGACAGATTACGGACAAACTCAATAAAGCCCTGAGTTTCGTCAATCGCCTGACGAGTCGATGAATCCCGGTAGTAATCAGGGCACTGATCAGGATCATCCATGACCACCTTGCCGACAAATGCCCGTTGCCCTGCATCCCGGCACACCTCAGCCAGGACCTGGCTTGCCTCCATATGGATTGTCGAGAAATAAACCGCAGTGGTGGTCCCATTAGCCAGTAGGGTAGAAACAAGATCCGGATAGACGCTACGCGCAAGATCGGCATTCCTAAATTGCGCTTCCAGCGGAAAGGTATAGGCGTTGAGCCACTCATCAAGCGGCAGATGCAATGCCCGTCCGAGTTGCGGCCATTGGGGTGCATGCACATGAAGATCAACCATGCCCGGAAGGAATAAAGATTTTTCCCCAGACTGGCAAAGTTCACCTGAGGCTCTGGCCTGATCAAAGGCCTTCTGGAAATCAACATCTGAATCGCTCAGGACATCGGTGATAGTGCCCTTGGAGTCGATAATCAACAACGTGTCGTCGAGAATCTCGAGCGCGCCTCGACTAGGGGTGTGGGCAAAACGTCCGTAGAAAGCCGTTGCTTCGGCCACGACTGTCAGACTATCTGGATGAGAATTTTCGAAAATCGCCGGCCGCCGCTGGGGTTAGCGACGACCGGCATTCTAAGGGACAGATCAATCCGGAAGTTTGGTTTCGACTCCCTTTACCAGCCAGTTAATTCCCAGCAATGCGCCATCCTCGATGACTTCTCCATCGGCAAGCTTGGTGGCGCCGGCCTGATCCACAATCGGACCTGTAAATGGATGGAACGCTCCTGCCTTAAGCTCGGAAGCCTTCTCGTTGATCACGCTCATCTGATCAGCGGAAAGATTTGGTGTCCAGGATTCCATACGAACCGCGCCTTCCTTCATGCCACCCCAGTAAGGGGTGCCTTTAAAGTTTCCGTCAAGGGTGTTTTGTACCATCTCGACAAAATGTGGGCCCCAGTCGATCTGCTGAGAGACAAGAAGATGATTCGGTGCGTACTTTTTCATATCAGAACTTGTCGGAACAACGTATACGCCCATCTCCTCTGCAACTGTCACTACAGACGGAGTGTCCTGATAAAGCGAAAGCAGTACATCGGCCTTTTGTGAGACCAAGGAACGTGCAGACTCCTGTGCCTTGCTTGGGTCAAACCAGGAATTCAACCAAACCACTTTGACAGAGACGTCCTGATTAACCAACTGAGCACCCATGGTGAAGGCATTGATAATACCGACCACCTCCGGAATTGGATAAGCTGCAACGATGCCAAGAATATTGCTCTTTGTGACGAATCCGGCTCCGATTCCCGCAAGATATGCAGATTCATAATTCCGAGTCTGGAAATTTCCGAAATTGTCGGCAAGCTTGTAACCACT
>JAERSQ010000108.1 GCA_016845525.1 Pseudomonadota bacterium | reverse complement strand
GTTCCGAGCACTCCAGAAAATCAGGCATATGGAGTAATGGAAGCCCTCAAGGCGGCTTCAGTTGATCTGCCTGCACTCAAAATCCTGATCCACGGGACCACGGTCACCACCAACGCCCTGCTGGAGCGTAAAATCAGCCGGCTTGGACTGATCACCACAAGCGGATTCAGGGATGTCCTGGAATTGGGACGGAGGACCCGTCCGAAACCTTATGGCATGACAGGCACTTTCGAATGCCTCATCCCCCGGGAACTTCGGCTTGAAGTCAGTGAGAGAGTCGACAGTGAGGGTGAAATTCTGCAAGCATTGGATGAAGCGGAAGTCAGGAACGCTGTAAAGACCCTTCTAGAAAATGGTGTGGAATCCCTGGTCATTCATTTTCTTCATTCCTACAAAAATGATATCCACGAAAAGCAGGCTGAAAGGATCGCCAGGGAACTCTGGCCGAATCCTTTTGTCACCCGGGGAAGCGCATTGATGTCAGAATACCGTGAATACGAACGTGGCACGACGGCCTCGATCAATGCCGCCGTCCAGCCTGTGCTGGACCATTACATCAGCAGTCTCAGAGATTCCTTGCAGAATGAAGGATATTCCAGGGACCTGTTGGTGATGCAGGGCAACGGAGGCACGGTTTCATCCCTAATCGTTTCGGAAGACGCGGTGAAAACCGTCATGTCCGGACCGGCTTCGGGAGTGATGGCCGCAGCCTTTACTGCAGGAAAATCCGGGTTTTCCAACGTCCTTACTTATGACATGGGGGGAACCAGTTGTGATGTGGGATTGATTGTCGGTGGAATTCCCCAGGTCAGTTCCGAGTTGGAAATCGAATACGCGATGCCGGTGCATGTGCCGATGGTCGACGTTCACACCATCGGGGCAGGCGGAGGAAGCATTGCATGGGTCAACGATGCCGGTCTGCTTCAGGTAGGACCGGAAAGCGCCGGTGCGCAACCTGGTCCGATCTGCTATGGACGCGGAGGCCGCAAACCGACCATGACCGATGCTAACCTTGTTCTGGGTCGTCTCAATCCGGAAAAACTTCTGGCCGTTGATCACCCGGTTTCCCTGGAAACCGTCCGAGAAAACCTGATGAAGGAGGTCGGGATTCCTCTCGGACTGAAAGACGCTGAAGAAACCGCATCGGCCATTTTAAGAATTGCAAACACCAACATGGCAGGTGCCTTGCGGCTGATGTCTCTGGCCCGCGGGCATGATCCCCGGGATTTTGTCCTCTTCGCCTTTGGCGGAGCCGGTCCTCTGCATGCATCCGCTTTGGCAAGGGAAATGGGGATTCCCAAGGTTCTGGTGCCGATGCGCCCAGGAATCACCAACGCCGTGGGTTGTGTCGCTTCCGATGTGCGTCATGACTACGTCCGTTCCATCAATCTTCCTTTACAGCAGGTGGACATGGAAACCGTAAGGAATACCTTTGAGGACCAGGTTCGGGAAGGGACCGAGCTCATCCAGAGGGAGGGAATCGACATCGAGGAATTGATCGTGGTGCACGATGTCGATATGCAGTTCCAGGGGCAGACCCACATTCTCAGTTTCACTGTGGAAGATTCCGGAGTTTCCCGGGAACTCCTTCATTCCGCTTTTGAAAAAGCCTACTGGAATCGGTTCGCGGTCGAGTTGCCGGAAATCCGCCCGGTGTTGGTCAATCTTCATACGGCGGTCATTGGACGACGAAAAGCGGTTCCGCTGACATCCCTCATGCCTCTTCAAACAGAATTGAAAAACAGCAGTGAATGCCGAAAAGGAACCCGTTCCGTCTGGTTTGAGCAAGGATGGCAGGAAATCCCGGTTTATCATCGTGAACCGCTGAAACCCGGTTCTGTGATTCTAGGCCCAGCACTGTTGGAACAGATGGACAGTACCATCGTGCTGGAACCTGATGATACGATGGAAGTGGACCCATTCGGCAACCTCATCCTCACCCTTAATTCCTAGAATCCCATATGTCCGGACTTGACCCGATCACCCTCACCGTCATTCAAAGCGGATTGCAGCAGGTCTGCAATGAGATGGACCTGGCCTTTGTCCGCTCCGCTTTCAGTCCTGTCATTTCCGAGGCCCTGGACCGTTCGGACGGGATTTACGAAAAGGACAGCGGGGAATTGATTGCCCAGGGGGAATTGGGGCTTCCTGTGTTTGTCGGTACCATGCAGTTCGGCACACAATGTGTCATCGAAAGGGCCAAAGACCTGAAAGAAGGTGACCTCTTCATTGTCAATGACCCTTACCTGGGCGGCACCCACCTGATGGATGTCCGTTTCGTCAAGCCTTTCTTCTACGAGGGAGAACTCTTCGCCTGGCTTGCCAACACCGGTCACTGGCCGGACACCGGAGGGGCCGTCCCCGGCGGTTTTTCCGCCAATGCCACCGAAGTGGAGCAGGAGGGACTCAGATTGCCGCCGGTCAAACTCTTCAAGGCCGGGGTGATGGATGAAGAAATCCTCTCCATCGTTCTTTCCAACATCCGTATTGCGGATCAACGGATCGGTGATATCAAGGCTCAGGCGGCGGCTCTCACGGTGGGGGAGAAGCGCTTTACCGAATTGATCGACCGCTACGGTAAGGATACCGTGCTTCAGGCGATCCGGGAATTGAAGGCCCGTGCTGCCCAGCAAATGCGTGCGAGGATCCAATCCATCCCGGACGGAACGTACCAGGGTTCGGCTTTCATCGATTCCGATGGGGTGGTGGATGAAGCATTGGAGATCTCGATGAAGATCCGGAAGCAGGACACTGAGCTTTATTTTGACATGTCGGATTCCAGTCCTCCCTGCATGGGGCCGATGAACAGTGTGATTGCCACCACCCGTTCCTCGATTTACCTTGCCATCAAACACATCTTCCCCGAAGTGCCGATCAATGCGGGTACCTTCGAGCCATTGCATATTGAAGATCCTGAAGGGACCTTCCTTTATGCCCGTTATCCCCGGCCGGTTTCAGGATGTGCGGCGGAAGTCAGCCAACGGATTGCCGAAGCGGTTTTTAGTGCCCTGGTTGGTGCTATTCCGGATCAGCTTTTTGCAGCTCCCGCAGGCACGAGCGGAAATTTTTGTCTTGGAGGATATGACCCGAAAAGGGAACGCAGTTATGTGATGTATGTTATCAGCGGAGGTGGTTACGGAGGAAACCCCAAGGAGGACGGGCT
>JAERSQ010000107.1 GCA_016845525.1 Pseudomonadota bacterium | reverse complement strand
GTTCATCAGCCGCTTTCCGTCGTAGCCGGCAAGTCCCGAGTCTATTTTCAACATGGCAAAATGCTTAACCGGATCGAACACACCTACGATCCCTACTGTTATTTCTCGATGAAGCGCCCGCGGGCGGAAATGAAATCACCCGCCAGTATCTTGCCTGCGACCTTCACGGTGACAAAACAATTTCTCCGCAAAGAGCAATCGGCCCAGCGCGGGACACGCATCGCGTCATCTATATCCATAGGGGTCGGCGCGGGATCAAATTCGTGGCTGGCCCGGAATGAAGGAGGGCCGTTAAATCTGAACCATTACCTTCGGCTCGAGCCGGCAGATCAGCCCCAGGTAACTGCGCTCGTATGCGGCGTTTATGCGGAACCGCAGGAACGGACGACTCCCTCAATCGAGGAAATGGCAGAAGCGTTAGGTGCATTCGTGACGATCCAAACAGCCGGCTAACAAGGCCCGGTTTTTATTTTGGGAACATAAACTGCAGTTGCAGACGCAGTTGCCAGTCGGCACCGTTGGTCGGTGCTTCAACGTTGTGGTAGAGGCTGATCTGTCCGTTTACGGGAGCGTTTCCAAGCTTAAAAATTTTGCCGTAGCCAAGACCTAACGGCACGGTCCATTGCTCTCCGCTATCCGCCTCCCAGTTCGCGGTGATTAACGGCGAAGTGGTGAAATACCGCCCCCCTGACAAGTTGTAATTAATGAATGGCTGCAGCGTCATCATATTGATGTCTTTTGGGCCAGAGCCAGACACAGACCAGATATTGTTGATAAGGCCGCCGTAGACCCACGGTCCGTTAAAAGTCAGAGCTACAGCAGTTGGACCAAGGCTCCACTTGTCTGCGGTTAGTTTATCGGCACCAGTTGGCAAAAGTGCCATGGCACCTACACCCCAGACCCACTTGCCACTTTCCTTGGGCGAAAACCAGCCGCTAAATGAAATATCGCCCAGACCATTCTCACGGGAATCCTCTGTTGGCTTGGAAATCACCGGAATGATAGTGCGGGTAATCAGGTTCCAGTTGTCGTTCCATTCAATAGGCCAGACCGGCTGAATGTTCAGGGTATTCTTTATCTTCTCTTCCGATCCGACTTTCACATTGGTATCGGTGTTGTTCTGAAACGGCAGACTGATCATCGATGCCAATGGGTTTTGAGCCGCTTTGGCAAGATCTGCTGTGCTGGACTCCTCGGCCTTGCCCACAGGCGCCAACGCCAGAAACACCGCTACCCCCACAGCAACTCTGCAGAGCCGGCTTCGCTCTCCTCTCATGCAACTCCTCCTGGTTCGTCCACTCTGTCCATCACTATCCAACCGCCGTTCACCACCTGGACGCAAGCACCATCGACCGGTGCAGGACCGCCACCGGGGTAGTGGTCAATTACGCGCAGAGGTACGGCGCGACGTCCTGCGAGCCACCCGACGATTGCCGTCTGCGGCAGCTTCCTGAAACGTCAGAACTATCCACCCCTCTGAGCCCAGAGAGTCGGTCTTTACGTTGACCGATCCCAGGAGCAACAGGCCCAGTACTGCCGACAGTGTCGCTCCCGACTTTAATACTTTTACTTGTATTTTTGGTTTCTTCATTTGCATAGCAATAATTCCCGAGGTTAGCACCAGGAAGATCCGCAGTTCTGTCGGCTGGCCGTTCGACGTGAGGTCCGTCTGGCGACCCGTCGATCCTCGCTCGCCTCGGCCTCGCTAAACGAAATGGCAACCCACGCACCTGCGTCTTTTATCTCAATCTGCAGGGGTTGGATCACAATGAGAAAAAGCCCCAACAAGCTGGCCAACCCGATTCTTGATGTTTTCATGAGTGTCTCCGCAAAGATTCAATAACTGAGGACTAAAACTCAGGCTGCATGTCGACAAATTTCGCCCGGGTATAGCCTTCAGGGGCGGTCAACACAAACGTATCGCTATTGATACTTGGGTTGAGGTTCCAATTTGAGAACGTCATCTCAAACTCCGGCGCTCCCGCCATCCATTTGGAGGTAATCAAATACTTCGAGGGCAACATATGACCCGCATTGATCCAAAGATGCCAGTCGACATGCGGACCTCGGAATACAACATAATGACAAGAAGCACCTGCGACCGGGGCCAGACCGAGATAATGCGATTCCAAAACTTCTGCGAGCAGTTCTTCAGCTGCATCCTCATAAAAGAGGTCGCGGCCCGGAAGATAGGCACCGGCTTCCTTGGTAAGAATATCCATGACTTCGTCATTCGTTCCCGAAAGCGGAATGGACACGAATACTTTTGCTTTTTCGCCGATGCCGTAAACATTCTCGCCATCGTAAGAGACCTGCTGGTCTACCAAAGCGCCCGAGCGGGAGAATTTGAATCCATCGCTGCGACTCAAGACGACCGACCCTTCGCGAAGCGTGCGAATCTTTAAACCCTGACTGAGCACGGCTTCTTCTGCGACCGCCACATCAACGGATATGGCTTGCGCTTGCGCCAACTTACCCAGAGACTCCGCAGCAAGCGCTGCTGGATCCATATCACTGTGCGCCGAAACTGTTACTGCAGCGAGCGTCACTGCGACACCAATACGACCAATTTTCATAATTCCCCCCAAAATGGTAAATATCTGACTAATGCACGTTTGGAAACAACCTTTGCCCAAACAAACAGACGGTTAAGATAGCCTCATACCGGCTCTTCCGCAAGACGGACAATTTGGTGCCTGGTGGGAAATTAACGCACTAATCCAGAGGCTTTTACGTGGAACCTCATCGTTGGCGAACGTCAGAAAGCGTAATCGTTTAGCGCGCACTTAGTGTGGGATGAGCCTAAACAGTAAAGAAATACTTATAGAATAAGGCATGCTTACGGAGAACCGCATGAAAATAATCGCCTCTCGCAAACTTGCATCACTTGCCACGAGCCTTGTGCTTGTCTTTGTTTTTGGCAGTAGCATCATTGCCACACCCGTATCGGCCCAGACCAACGAGACGCTGAATCCGTCAGAAGTGCTCGATCAGAACTTGAGCGCCAGCGAGCGGGAGGCACTGCTGGCAAGACTCAGCGACGAACAGGTTCGCAACATAGTGTGGGATCTCTTGCAGACGGAAGCCAAAGGAGCATCGACAACAAAAAGCGGCTCCATTCTGACAGAGGTCGATCAAATCTCGACCCGCCTCAGAAACAACCTGGCTAAAAATAGAACAATCCTGCCCACAGTTCTGCAGATTCCGGGAGTGATGGGTCAGGCGATGATTCCGCCGGGTCGGCCGCCAGCATTTGTCTTTGTCGTTTGGTTGACCCTGGCTGGCCTCTTACTCGTCGGATGGATTGGGCAGAAGCTATTTAATCACTTCAGTCGTCAGATCCCCGAATCACTGCAGCAGGCGACAGACGGGGAAAGTTTTCCCGCCAAACTCGCCAGACGTTTCCTGCTACTCCTCTACGATCTTGTCACTCCGCTGATTTTCGTATTGATAAGTTATGTTGGATTCTTGGCGGTGTACCAGGGTTACGAACCCAATCGGTTGCTCATTGTTGGCGTGCTAGGCGCTATCTTGACGGCATGGACCGTGAAGAAGGTTATTAATTTCGTTTTCTCTCCGCACAGGCCAGAGTCACGACTTACTCCCTTGGAAGATGCTGATTCCCGGCTTCTGAGCTCGCGGCTGTCCTTAATTGTGATCTTGGGCTCGGCGTTATTCTTTTTCTCAAACTATCTTCAAGCAATCGCCCCAGCAGGTGCCTTGGACCCGATGGTCAAGGCACTGAACTCACTTGGGGGGATTACCCTGATGCTGCTCCTTATTGTCGTGATGTGGCTGATTCGTATACCGGTCAAGGCCTTGATCCTCTCGGGTCAGGCCGCAGGGATTGCTAGACGAATGTTTGCCAATCTTTGGCCTGTATTTGCAACGATTTTCGTGGTGCTTTTAATGGCGATCGGCATCGTAAGCGCTCTGGCATTACAACAGGAAGATGTGCTGGCCTCTGTTCTAAAAACAATTTTTCTGGTGATGATTGCTTACCCCCTACTGTTAGGCAGTGTCGGTCCTCTGATTCGGGAGTGGGGTGATTCCACTTCATCTGAAATCGCGACTCAACCGAACAAACCAAGCGGGCGTGACGGCATCGTTCAGACGGTGCGTATCTTAATTTTGCTCTTTGGACTGGTGATACTCGGTAAGTTCTGGAATCTTGATCTCGTAGCATTGACACAATCCAGCCTCGGAGAAACAGTCGGAGCTGCCGCAGGGCAGATCCTCATAACAATTCTTGTCGCTCATGTTGCAATGGTATTTGTATCTAGGTGGACCTCCAGCCAAGCGGGAGAGACGGAGGAGGATTCGGAAGGTGTGGGCGGCGATCCGGGAGGCCAGGGACTTTCTCGTATTGCCACTATTCTTCCGCTGCTTCGGGGCTTTCTGCTGGTCTCCATCCTGACCGTCTCTGCCATGATCATCCTGGCAAGCTTGGGAGTGAGTATCGGGCCGCTGATCGCCGCCGCAAGCGTCCTGGGCCTTGCTATCGGCTTTGGGGCGCAAAGCCTTGTGGCTGACATTATCTCCGGGATATTTTTCCTGGTGGACGATGCTTTTCGGAAAGGGGAATATATTGACGTTGGCGGCAACACCGGCACAGTCGAGCAGATCTCGGTACGCTCGATGCAACTACGCCATCACAATGGACCAATCCATACCATTCCGTATAGTCAGATCAATACCCTGACCAACTTCAGTCGCGACTGGGTGATCATGAAATTCGAATTGCGCATCCCCTTTGAAGAAGACGTGGAAAAAGTCCGAAAACTGGTTAAGAAGGTCGGCCAAAAACTGCTGGAAGACCCGGAACACGGCCCGCAGTTTCTTGAACCACTCAAGTCTCAAGGCGTCAACCGGATGGATGATTCCGCCTTTGTTGTGCGGTGTAAGTTCTCCGCCAAACCTGGAAATCAATGGGCCCTTCGGCGTGTGGCCTACGCTGAAATCCAATCCGCTTTCGCCAAGGCAGGAATCAAATTCGCACCCAAACGTGTTGTGGTCGAGGCTGTTACCCCGGCCCTCGCAGCAGCCGGCGCGGCTGCCCAGGAAGCAGCAGCCGGGGGCCCGTCGGCACCCGGAGATGACAGAGGATGATGCATCTGAAAAACACGAAACACACTCTCGTTGCAGCAGCGATGATCTGTGGCAGCTCCGTAGCCCTCGCTCAGAACTCCCTGTTTCTTCGCGACTCGCCATTGGCGTCTGTCACAGGGGCAGAACTCGATACTCTGCTCAACCAAATCAACGTCACGCTGGACACTGTCGACATCAATATGCCCGTTACCTGGGAAACCCAAGACAAGCGCCTGACCAGTGTGTGGACGGTAACTGAGGATTACCAAAAGCAGGATCTTTCCTGCAGGAAAATGACACTTGAGACGGTTAAGGCCGGCGAGACCTCACGGGTGACCTATGGTTTTTGCAAGATTGATGGAAACTGGCTGTTTGATCTTGAATAAGCGACCTCTAGCGGTCATATTTTCCGCTGGCGGTCAATAATCCACTTTTGCGCGAGCTGACTCAATGCGACTGATTATCTTCTGTCTAACCGTCGGTTTCTGTCAGTTGACCTTCGCTGATAACAAAGAAGACGACGATATCAGTCGGGTCGACGAGATTCACGACGACTGGTCAGAATGGGTGCTAGAGACGGCCAACCGGGTTGATGGATTTTTCTCAAATGCCCAAGCGGGTGAGGTAGATCAGCAAACCCGGCTCAGGGCTTTTATCCGGGTCCGCTATGACGGCAACGAAGGGACCAAACTCAGCCCCGGAGTGCGGGCCCGAGTCTCTTTGCCCAACACCGAAAACCGTCTCAAGCTCATACTGGGTGATGATGAGGACGAGGGCCGTATTAACGACCTT
>JAERSQ010000106.1 GCA_016845525.1 Pseudomonadota bacterium | reverse complement strand
AAGAAGACACCCAAGAAGTCATCGCCGGCGACGGCATCGCACGATGATCTCGTACGGCGCCAGTTCGCCGCTGATGGCCCGAACCAAGTCTGGGTCGTCGACTTGACCGAGCATCGCAGCGACGAAGGCAAGATCTACCTATGCGCGATCAAGGATCTGTGGTCGAACCGGATCGTCGGCTGGGCCATCGACGAGCGGATGAAAGCACGCCTCGTGGTCGCCGCGATCGAGATGGCCGCCGCCCGCCGAGGCGACGACCTGGCCGGCTGCATCCTGCATTCGGACAGAGGCAGCCAAGCCGGACTCAATCGGTGGTCGCAACACCGGCTTGTTAAAGGGAGCGTAGGTGATCGTCGAAGGCCTCGGCGGGTGTGCGCCAGCCGAGGACCTTGCGGGGCCGGCTGTTGAGGGTCGTGGCGACGGCGTCGAGCTCTTCGGCGGACCATCGGGTGAGGTCGGTGCCTTTGGGGAAGTATTGGCGCAGCAGGCCGTTGGTGTTCTCGTTGGTGCCGCGCTGCCAGGGGCTCTTGGGGTCGGCGAAGAACACTGGGATGTTGGTTTCGACGGTGAATTCGGCGTGAGCGGATAGCTCCTTGCCTCGGTCCCAGGTCAGTGATCGACAGAGCTGATCTGGCAGGGTGGTCATGGACTCGGCGAGCCTGTTCTTCATGGTGATCGCCCCGTAGCCAGCCAGAGCGGGTCCGTTCTTGGTGCGGGGCTGTTGCCCGTAGCCGGGCTCGCGTGGGAGATGGATCAGCATCGTGAACCTGGTCGTTCGCTCCACGATGGTTCCGATGGCTGAGCGCTTCAGGCCGATGACGAGATCGCCTTCCCAGTGGCCGGGAACGGCACGGTCTTCGGCCTCGGCTGGTCGTTCGCTGATCAGCACGTCGTTGGTGACGTGGTCCCAGGACCTGCGCCCGACCCGCTTGCGCGGGATGCGCAACGCTCGGCCGCTGCGCAGGCAGGCGACCAGCTCGCGTTTCAATGCGCCGCGGCCTTCGACGTAGAGCGCCTGATAGATGGCCTCATGGCTGATCCGCATGGACTCATCATGAGGGAACTCGACCTTCAACCGGTTCGAGATCTGCTCGGGGCTCCAGCCCTGCACCCAACGCCGATCTCCACGATGGGGCTTGTTCTTGCCCTGCCACTTCGGGCCCTCCGGGCCCAGCACCCGGCCATCAGCCGCGTGGACTCGCCCCGAGAGCCGGTCCTGAACGTAGGAACGCAGCCGCTGGTTCGTCGCGAGCTTGGCCGGCTTGGGACGCTGGGCGCGGCGCTCGGCATGCCACTGCGCCGTCGTTGCCCGATATTCCAGGTGCGCAGTTCGCGTCGAGGCGTTGCGTCGCAGCTCCCTCGAGATCGTTGACGGTGAACGGTTGACCCGCCGTGCGATCTCGCGCACACCTAGACCCTGCGCCCTGAACAAGGCGATGTCCTCGCGCTCGCTGAACGACAGATACCGGCCCGACACCGTTGGGGACAGACATGGGTTCACGCCGCCAGCGTGGCGGAACCACCGATACCCAACGGGGGATGACACCCCCGCCGCAACTGCTGCGTCGTCGGTCTTCTCGCCCTTGGCGATCTCGGCCCAGAACGCCACCCGGTCCTGACGCCACGCCACCGTCGGCCGACCAGGCGAGAACATCTTGCCCCGCATCTCCCGAACCGCTGCCTGCTGCTCATGCATGAACACGAGACCCGCTCACCTCCATCATCGAGGTGTTGCGACGACCACTTGAGTCCGGCCAATTTCATGCACGGAAAGTCCACCGAGCACTGACCCGACACCGGATGGTCGGATCCATGGGCCAGGTCGGCACCGCAGCCGACAACGCCGCCATGGAATCCTTCTTCAGCCTGCTGCAGAAGAACGTGCTCAACACCCGCCGCTGGGCCACCCGAGAGGACCTCCGCATCGCCATCGTCACCTGGATCGAACGCACCTACCACCAACGCCGACGCCAAGACGCCCTCGGCCGATTGACCCCAACCGAATACGAAACCATCATGACCCCAACAGCGGCCCTGGCCGCATAAACCAACCTGTCACCGCTACCCGCGGCAGACCCCGCCGCGCCTTTCGCGTAGTTGACGCACGCAGGTTTGGCAGTTCTTCTTTCCGTGCGGAGTGCATGTCCAAGCGGAGAAGTAGATGCGTGTTTCTCTCTGGCTTGAAGGGCGTGGAGGAGGTATGTCCAAGTTTCTGCGAACGGAGCCAATAGCCAGTGCGGCTTCCTCCGCGTGTTCCGTTGGCACTCTGACCACATTGTCCGCATCGACCTTGTGAGCGATGCCACCGCTCCTGAGTTGAGTCGAGAGCTCTTCCCTCTGTCCTCGCTCCCAACCCTCTAGATCGAACGTAATGCTGGCGTCGTTCGAGACTGACTCGGACAAGCTGTTTACCTTGCTAATGGTGCTAGTGGACTGCTCCGTCGGGTGGCGCTTCAGCTTTGCTTCGTCAGAGCCCGCACACGTCGGGCATGCAGCGACACCGTGTTCTTGGCAGACCCAGTCCCAACGAAACCGCCCCTCGCATTGGGTGCATTCGGTCACCTTGTGCGGGTGACATGGGAAGGTGTCGGTGTCTAGCGGAGTGCTGGGCAAGATCAAGCGCTTAAGGTGCTCGAACTCTCCTTGTTCGAGAACGCCCGACTCGAGCAGTTCTGCAAGCTCGCGAAGTTGATTGGCCCAAGCGGTCATGCCTCATCCAACTTCTTCAGGATCCCTGCCTTCTCGGAATGGAATTCGTCTTTGGTCAGTATGCCCTCAGCAAAGAGTTCGCCTAGCTCTCTGAGCCCATCGATTGAACGTTGTAATTCGTCAGCATGTGGTTTTCTTCGGGCTCTTGGCCGAGCGGAAACGTCGGCTTCGGTTGATGCTGAGGCTGCCTCGGCTCTGGCTCCGCTCGTCGGCTTCCGCCCGACCAAAGGCGGAACTGGAGGCGATTCGGTCGTCTGTGGCGTGTTGCTGGAGAGTGCAGCAACTTTCGCAGGCGAGTTCTTGGGAGCCAATAGCGGCCAGAACGCCAAAGCGAGTATTGAACATCCAAGGAGAGCGAAGAGCAGGCCCGCAGAGTCGCCAGTCATCGACCCCCCGTTCTCGTGCGGATAGCAGGTGAGAAGAAGTGCCTTTGCCTGGAGACCAAGGCTCGCGGACTCGCACTCAGCGTCAGCGATCGCCTCGATACCCACAAGAAGGAACGTGACACCGCTGATAGCCGCAATTACTCGCCACATTTTTCAGGGAGCCTTTCTTACGGCGTTTGTTCGGAGGACCCACTCGTAGAGTGCGTAGCCCGACGTTCGCACATATCTCATGGTCACATCGAGAGACGAGTGGTTCAAGACTTCCATGATCAGATGAGGTGGCAGCCCACCTCGAGCGAGGTTTGTGGCTGCCGAGTGGCGGCACTGGTGCGGCGTGAAGCGTTCAACACCCGCTCGATGGCACCAGGTCGTGAGACGCTTGTTGAGCGCCTCAGGGTCCTGAGCAGTCCTCCTGTACGGCGCCACCCATGCCGAACCGTCACAGCCCGTCTGAAGCTCGACGATTGCGTCGGTGAGTAGGCGCCGATCCACGAGGAGCGGTTGGAGAAGATCGCTGCGTTCGTAGATATCGAGGATCACGCCGAGCGGGAGGCCATGGCTGCCGCCGCCTTTGCGTTCGAAATTGTCGAGACGGTCGACGCTGAGTTGGTCGACGGTGAGGTTCCAGATCTCGGCTCGTCTCAGCCCTCCGAAGTAGGCCAGCCCGAGGATCACTCGGACCTCGGCTGGCCAATCGAAGAGCCACATCTGCTTCCACACGTCATCGGGTATCGGTTTGGGATCTCGGCCCTTGGCCTTGGGTCCGTGCAGCCCTCGGGCGAGGTGCTGGTTGGTGTAGCCCTCTTCCCAGAGCCAGCCGTAGAACGATCGCAGCACGGCGATCTCACGGCGTTTGGTGGCCGATGACGGTGTGCCGCCTCGAGGACGGCCCCGCAGCACGAACAGCTCCAGGTCGTGCCGTGACACGCCTGTGACGCTGCGATGCTCCAGCCATCGCACGAGGTGGCCAAGCACATAGCGGTACGAGTCCAGGGTGCGGGGGCTTCGCTCACGCACCAGGTCACACCAGCGAATGAACGTCACCACCAAACCCTCGTTCCCGCCGTGAACGCCATCCGAAGCGGGTGCAGCGGAATTGAATTGGAATTCAGACGTCGTTGGGAGGAAGTGAATTTCAGCACTATTCCCGTCGCCCGTATCTGTCGGCATCTCAGTTTCCCTTGCTAAGTCAAGGAAGACGAGTTCAGACAGCGTTCGGAGTGGAGCTAAGGGGAATTGAACCCCTGACCTCTTCCATGCCATAGAAAAGGTCGAGGCTGGCTAGGGGGACTCGTAGAATTCGGCGGTTTCTCTCGTAGAAATCGACCGGGTTCTGCGGGTCTCCGATGTCGTTCTCTCCGGCGCGAAGATGTGTTCCCCCGTTGGGCCAACACGGTCCTAATGTTTCACCCGCAAAGCCCAGGAGCGTTGCCTCCGAAGTTCCTGGAGTCGACACCGCAGGTGGCTGCGAAGGGAGCGAGGCGGTTGGCACAGACCCCAGTGGGTGGTTGTGCTTTAGGCCCTACGCGGAACCCTCTTTCAGATTTCTCTGAATCGCTGATGCTTCGGCATGGACCTCGAACTGTCGGACCACGAAGTCAGACCAGTCCGGGTTGCCCCTGACGGACGCGTAGATGTCTCCGGCAAGGTAGTTCTCAAGGGCTGCCTTGCTTTCGAACATGTAGATACCCCCGTAGGTCTTCTCTTCGTGATTGAAGATGAAGTTCTTGTGGAGGAGCCCCTCAATACCTGCGAAGACAGGCGCATCTGCCTGCACAAGTTCATCGAACTGTTCTGGTGTCGTATCCGCTGTGAAGTTGATGACCAAAATGTGCATGAGGACCCCTAGGTAACGTTGATCTGCGTCCGCCGAAAGCTGCGGAGCTGTCCGAGACGCCGAAGGCGACGCCCTTCGTAGTGGATACCACGCTTTCCAGGCTTGAGCATCTCCCTACAGCTCGCCCCGCCAGCACAGACGGCGAAACGCCGGTTTCGGAGTGGAGCTAAGGGGAATTGAACCCCTGACCTCTTCCATGCCATGGAAGCGCTCTACCAACTGAGCTATAGCCCCGAGATTGGAGCACTGATCGTACCAGCGCGCTCTCACACTGACACCCTCCCCGGATGGATGTC
>JAERSQ010000105.1 GCA_016845525.1 Pseudomonadota bacterium | reverse complement strand
TTACGCCAAATCGATACTCAGAATGCAATCGAGCTTTACTCATTCTTTTTTCCGAGATCCAATCATGTCCGGGCGCCACCTGCTGCAAATTCCAGGGCCAACCAATGTGCCCGATCGCATCCTTCAGGCAATCAGTCGCCCGACTATCGATCATCGCGGACCTGAATTTCGCGACATGGCGGCAGACATCCTGGTCCGGCTGCCGCTGATTTTCAAAGCCACCGGTCCCGTAGTGACTTTTCCGGCATCAGGCACCGGCGCCTGGGAAGCGGCATTGGTGAACTGTCTTTCTCCCAATGACCGCGTCCTCATCTACGAGACCGGGCACTTTGCATCGACCTGGTGCCGTCTTGCGCAGAAACTGTCGTTACAAACCACCGTGCTTCCCACAGATTGGCGCCATGGCGTTGATGCGGAGGTGCTGGCAGAAACACTCGAGCAGGATAAAGCGGGATCGATCAAGGCTGTCTGTCTCGTTCATAACGAGACCTCAACAGGGGTTTGCTCTGATATCCAAAAGGCGCGCGCGGCGATGAATCAAACCGGCCACCCTGCCCTGCTCATGGTGGACACCATTTCCTCTCTCGCCTCGATCGACTACTGTCATGACGACTGGGGGGTTGATGTCACTATCGCCGGCTCCCAAAAAGGCCTGATGCTGCCGCCGGGATTAAGTTTCAACGCGGTCAGTGACAAGGCCCTTCACGCGGCTCGCAGCGCTGCGATGCCGAAAGCCTATTGGGACTGGCAGGATGTCATCGACGCCAATCAGAGCCAACTGTTTCCGTATACCCCGGCGACCAATCTGCTTTTCGGGTTGCGCGAGGCAATTGCCATGCTGCTCGAGGAGGGGCTCGATCAGGTATTCGCCCGCCATGCCCGACTGGCAGAAGCGACCCGATGTGCCGTCAAAGCCTGGGGGCTTGAACTCTTATGCCTGGATCCAGACCGCTACAGCAATTCGCTGACCGCTGTGATGATGCCCCAGGGACATGATGCCGATGCCCTGCGCAACGTCATTCTCGATCGATGCGATATGTCTCTGGGCAACGGACTGGGTCAGCTGGCCGGCAAAGTCTTCAGGATTGGTCACCTGGGCGATTTCAACGAACTGATGCTGGCGAGCGCGCTGAGCGGAATTGAAATGGGCCTGACGCTTGCTGAAGTGCCGCATAAACCCGGCGGAGCGCAGGCGGCGATGGATTACCTTTCGGACACCTCGCCCCGGCCCTGAACCTCCACCGGCGGCGGACTACCTTGCCGTCAGTGGCTGGTACCCTCTTCCTTGCGGATCTTGTTGTGTACGTTGTACTTGCCGGAAGGCTTGACCATCGGAATCCGCCTGACCTCCTCCAGAGTGACCGCGTCATACACCACCAGGGCCCCGTCCATGTCCCAGATGCTGAGCAGGGCGTAACGGCCGTCACGGGTGAATTCAACATGGGCTGCGGTTTTGCCTGGCGCGGGTTGCAGCGTCCGCACAATCTCGAGCGACGTCTTGTCGATGACGTGAACCACATCACGGTGCGGGCCGAAGAATACGTCCACCCAGGCATAGGGACTGTTTTTGTGGCTGCGCATAAAAAAACCAGGGCCCAGAGTCTCGATACGTTTGATCGTTTTCCAGGTCGCCATATCGATAACGGTGACCGTTCCCTCACGCAGGTTCGGACTCGCCATTACCCGGGTGTCGCCGTACTGCCAGGTGATACCGGAACCAAGATGAGGCATTCCGGGCAGATCGATCTCGGCCATCCTGTGACCGGTTTCCAGGCTCACCACCTGACCGCTCCTGGCATTGCGTGCGGCGCCAATCACCTCTTCATAACTCTGATCGAAAAAGAAGTCGTCCAGGTAATCATCCAACGGGATGCAGCGTACCGGAAAGTATCCTGCCGTTTCCCGACGCTGATGAGGGCAGTCCTGCGTCAACGCGTCGACGGACCGGTTTTCGCCGTAAGGGATTTCCCAAAGTTCGGTGAGATCCTTGAGTGCGGCAATGAAACTGCGCCGCGGTGGCGCATCGTAGACCGCCGACACCCGCGAACTATTCCCCTGCCCATCGGTTACCGGAATGACTTCGACCAGGCTGAGATCGCCTGCATCCAGCAGCACCAGGGTATGCGGGAGGTAGTTGCCGACCAGCACGTAGCGGTTGTCGCTCGAGACCGCCAGATTTCTTGTATTGATCCCGGCACGGGTCTCGGCCACGGTCCGGAGCAGATACAGATCGAACTTTGAGATCCACCCGTCCCGGGACGCGAAGTACACAAAGCGCCCGTCGCGGGTGAATTTCGGACCCCCATGCAGCGCATGACGCGATTTAAAACGGTGAATCGGCTCGAAAGTATCCCCATCAAGAAGGGTAACGTGGTGGTCGCCTGCCTCGACCACCACGAACAGGTTCAGTGGGTCTCCAGCATAGACCGGCTGCGCGTCGGGGCGGGCTTCCGGCGCATGCGATACCCTGCTGGATTCAATCTCGTTAGACCCCCATTCGGGAAGTTCGGCCAGCGGCTGATAGATGTAATCCACCAGGGCCTGGATCTCCGCCTGTGTGAGCACAGCGCCAAAGGGCGGCATCTGGGTTGCCGGAGCGCCATCCGCGATAACCCGGGCGGCGGCCTGAGGCTTCAGTCGGCGCAGGTTCTGGGGCAGCAGAGCTGGGCCGGAATTGCCCAATCGGGTGCTGCCGTGGCACGCGCCACAATGCTGTCGGTACAACTGTTCCTCCCCTTCCCCGGCGAGGACCGGATGCTGCGTCATCAGCGACAGTCCCGCCAGCGCGAGCAGGCGGCCGACTCTGGCAACCCCATGGGCCGCGCCGCGCTGACGGCCACGCCCCCAGTTCTCGGGTTTTGACAAAGGCGACTGGGATACAAACATCAGCTGGCGAAACGTACCCGCCGTTTCTCAATGTCCAGCGGTACCGGGCCGTCGTTCAGGTATTCCGGGGGCGTGATCCCGAGTTCGGCATCCGTCAGGTAACACGCGGGATCTTCCGCCCAGGGATCTCCCGTCGTCTGGAAGGCTCGGACCCGGGTGTTGCCGCCGCACACGTCCTGAAACCTGCAGACACCGCAGCGCCCACGCAGCAGACGCGGCCGGCGCTTAAGTCCGGCCATGATGGGATCCGAACTGTCAGGCCATATCTTGGAAAATGGGCGGGTCTTGACGTTGCCAAGGTTGTAGTTCCACCAGAAGGTGTCGGGGTGCACGTTGCCGAGGTTGTCGATATTGGCGATGTTGATGCCGGAGGCATTGCCGCCCCACTGGCGCAGCCGCTGATGCATGTACTCGTAATGCTCGGGAAACCGCCTTTGCACCCAGTGGAGAAAGTAAACGCCGTCAGCATCGTTATTGCCGCTGACGAACTCACGCGTGCCGCCGCTGTCGACGTCCTGCCAACAGGTATCAAACAGGAGGTCCATGGCCTGACGGCTAATAGCGTGTTCGACATCGTGGGCCCGGTGACGATGACCGCGTCCCCCATAGTTCAGATGGGACAGGTAGAACTTGTCGACACCCTCCCGGTCCATGAGATCCAGCATCAGCGGCAGTTCTTCGGCATTGCCGGCGGTGATGGAGAACCGCATGCCCACCTTGATGCCGTGGGCGAGACAGAACCGGATACCGGCAAACGACTCCTCAAAGGCTCCCGGCCTCTGTCGGAAGTGGTCGTGCGTATCAGGCATGCCGTCGAGACTAATGCCGACATAATCGTAACCCACCTCGGCAATCTTGCTGATATTGTCTTCGCTGATCAGGGTTCCGTTGCTCGACAGTCCCACGTAGAACCCCAATGCCTTTGCGTGCTGCGACAGCTCGAAGATGTCAGGCCGCAGCAGCGGCTCCCCGCCGGACAGGATCAGGACAGGGACGCCAAAGGACCTCAGATCGTCCATGACACCGGCCACCTCAGCCGTGTTCAGCTCACCGGGAAAATCAATGTCTGCAGAGATGGAATAGCAGTGCCGGCAGGCGAGGTTGCAGCGGCGAATCAGATTCCAGATCACTACCGGACCGCTCGGCTGCGGTGGCGGCGTCAGTGGGACCGGTGACTTCAGTTCACGCATGTACTGCGATATTCTGAACATTTAAACCTCCGGCGGACCGGTTCTGGACTCGCCATTCAGCAGACGCAGCCCCGTCTTCTTGAGTACCCGTGTACTGAACAGCACGTCATGGCACCGCTGGGCATCCCCCAGAACCCCGGCGATGACCCCAACCTTGTGCCACACCTGCTCCGGGGTTTCGCCGTGAACCATGGCAAAAAAATTGTATGGCCACTCGGGCAACCGCCGTGGCCGATGGTAGGCGTGACTGACAAAATCCAGCCTGCCCACGCGCCGGCCCAGTTCACTGACCTGCTTATCCGCCACGTCCCAGACAGACATGCCGTTCGCCCTGAAACCGAGTTTGTAGTGGTTGGGAACCGCTCCGATCCGCCTGATCACGCCCGACTGCATCATGTGCCGGACACGGGTGAGCACGAGTTCTGCTGTGACGCCGAGTGCCTCTGCCAGGGTATGAAAGGGCAGCCGTGTCAGGGGTAACCCCTGTTGGGTTGCCAGCACGATGCGCCGGTCCAGTTCGCTCATCCGCTCCAAGGTATTGCTCCCTCCAGAAGCGCCTTGGGGCACTCGCGCCTGCACAGCCACCACTCAGACCTCGAATCTCAGGCCGACAAAGAACTCTTCCAGCTTTGGAAATTCGAACACCGCGAGGCCTGTGGTCTCCTCGATCCGAGCCACGGTCTCGGCGATTTCCTGTGGCGATTCAGTGGCCAGGACAAACCACATATTGAGTCGGTGGTTGCGTTCATAGTTATGTGCGACCTGCGGCAGCGCACAGATCTGGGCACTGACTTCCTCAAAAGACGGGGTCGGCACCTGCATGGCACACAGTACAAAGCTGCCGCCCATTCGTTCGACGTTAAACAGCGGGCCGAAGCGAGATAGCCGGCCGTCATCAAGCATGTTCTGCAAACGCAGGAGCAGTTCATCCTCGCTGGTGCCGAACTGGGCGGCGATCTCGAGGTAGGGACGCTCACACAGGGGCAATCCGCCCTGCAGGCCGTTGATGATGGCCCGGTCCAGATTATCCATAGACGGCCTGCGCCCTTCTACGGGTGAGGGGGGTGTGCGGCTGGCGGTAATAGGCGCCTCGCTGCTTGAAACAGCGGCCGCTGAACAACACCTCACCGGGGACACCGCCGAGTTCAAACCGGGCGGCGAGTTCTCGCACCTGCCCGAGCACGGTCGCACGATCTTTGCCGTGGATCATGCAGAACAGGTTGTACGGCCAATCCGGAAGGTATCGTCTACGGCGATAGCATAAGGTGACATAGGGCATGGTGGCGATGCGCTTACCGAGTTCGTCAATCCGGTCCTCCGGCAGGTCCCACACGCACATGGCGTTCGCACGGTAACCGAGCTCACGGTGACGCACCACAATGCCAAAACGTTTGATTACGCCGGTGCGCACCCTGGCGCCAATCAGGTTTATCACATCGCCTTCGCTCAATCCGGTCTCGCTCGCAATCCTGGCAAATGGGGCGCCCACAACGGCCAGACCGCCCTGTATCGCGGCGACAAGATCTGTGGGCAGTTGACCCCCGGAACGCAGCGCTGCCGCCGCCCCAGCCGGAGCGGCTGCGGGTCTGTCCATCCGGGGCACAGCCGCACCGTCAAAATCGATATCGAAACCAAGATCAATATGGTAGTCACGCTCCAGCGGCAAAGACATCACCGAAAGCCCGGTCTCCGCTTCGATCCCAGCCAGTACGGCGTTGCGGTCAGAGCGGGTCGGAGCATTGACGACAAACCAGAGATTGAAACGGTGTTCACGCTCGTAGTTGTGATTCACCGCCGGGCACGCGCTCACCGCATCCGCTACCTGTTGCAATCGGGCGGCAGGCACTGCCATCGCTGCCAGCGTACTGACACCCACCGTATTCGGCCTAAAGACCGGTCCTATCCGGCTGATCACTCCTGTCCGGATGAATCTCTTCAACAGCGTGACCACCATGGATTCATCGCATCCGAGTTCCCTCGCGATCGCAAGATAAGGCCTTGGGGTTAATGGGAAGTTGCGCTGGTAATTGTTCAGCAGCGCACGTTCGGTGGGGTTCACAGTCCGATCCGGTTCGCACGGCTGGTAAAGAAGATGCCGCTGGGCGTCTGCACAGCCAGTTGATCCACTTGCCGGAAACTGGATGTGTCGTAGACGGCGACCCGGTCCTCGTCCCGTACCGAAATCCACACCTGCTCGCCGCGCGGCGTGAACTCCATGTGCAGCACCCCGCGGCCGGGTTTCAGCGTCCTGACCACTTCCAGGGAAACCGTGTCGATCACCTGAATGGTGTCGTTGTGCGGCAGCGCAAAGTTGACCCAGACGTGACGGCCGGCCGGCTGCGCCATCACGAATATCGGCTGCCCATGCACCGGGATGCGTCTTTGCTCGGTCCAATCCGCGCTGTCAATCACCAGCACTTCATGACGGCCCACCGCGGGAACGAACGCAAGGTCGCCGGCCATCGCCCAGCCTTCGAGATGCGGCATCTTATACACCGGCAGTTTTTTCGCGCCTCGACCGTAGTCTCCAAAAATCCGGGTGACACCCCGCTCCGGCATCCACAGGTCGAGCATGGCCAGGCCGTCTTCTCCAAACAGTCCGGCAAGGTAATAGCGTCCGTCGGGGGTCAGCAGCGCATCATAGGGCTGCTTGCCCACGTCACGAAAACGGGTGATCTGCGGTCGCTCCGGCTCTCCGACCTCAGCGATCCAGATCTCTCCCGCATCGAACAGGCTGAAAACAAAACGCTCCCCCGGCGCGTCCACCAGTCCAACGACTTTGGAACGCTCGCCGTTGCTGCCAAAGTAGGCCGGGATATCAGCGACCAACTCCAGCGATCCCGCGTCAAATATCCTGACCCCGCCCGGTTGGTAGTTGGATACTGCGACCAGTCTGCCGTCCTGCGAGATGGCACCGCCGATACTGTTGCCTGCCTGGATAATGCGTTTCGCGATCTCTCCCTTTAACAGGTCAAGCTTGGTCAGCCCGCCGTCGCGCCCGAATACGTAAGCGTATCGACCGTCACGAGAATACACCGCGGAAGCATGTGACAGATCGCCCAAACCCGCGATCGACGCCAGCTGCCTGTTTTCCGTATGCTCGATCACCCGAACCCGTCCGTCGGCGCGCTCAATGACAATACCCATATCCCCGGTGCCGCGAACGCCGGCGCATGCCGACAGCAACAGGGCTCCGGTGAGCATCCATAGCCGGATCCAGGTCATCACGGCGCCCTCACTCCGTTGTGGAGCTGCTCGACCAGCCAGCGGATCTCTTCATCTGCAAGGATTCCCTGCCAGGGCGGCATGGGTGTCCCTGGGTGGCCCTCGCGAATGGTCAGGTAGAGATACTCGGCAGGTTTTTCAGCCAAGGCTTCAGGAGTCAGGGCCGGTCCCAGGCCGCCTCTCAGCGTCATGCCGTGACACGAGCCGCAATCCTGGAGCAGCAGATGACGCAGTTGCGTCTGACGCCCTGTGTCCGGCACGGTCGCGGTTTCCCCAACGCTGGCGGTGGCCACCGCGAACAGGCCCAGTGCCGCCGGCCATCTACGGGCGGCGTTACTCCACCACATGAATGACCCCCGTCATGCTGTGCCGTTTTTCATGGGGTTCACAGACATACGGATAGTCTCCCGGGGCCTCGAAAGTTTTTTCGTAGGTTTCCTCAGGGAAAAGTTCGCTTGTTGCGGCCTCCCCCAACTCCCGAAACCAGACATTGTGATAGGCGCGCCGCTCCTTGTTGACCCAGCGCACGGTGTCCCCTGCCTTTATGGTGATTTCGGCCGGCTCAAAGCGGTATTTGTACATATGCACCTCGTGTATTTCTCCCGCGAGTGCCGCGCCGGGCAGCGCCAGCCATGCCGCCATCATCACAGCCCCGCTAAAACGCCTGGTGTTCATTCAACGCCTAACCGCGTTGATATCGGCATGATCATCGTCAAAGCCGAGTCTGTAACCCAGTGACACGTGGTGATAGCGGGCATCGCTGAAGTCGTCATGTATGGCGAACCCGATGTTGTACAACTGTCCCGGCTCAAGGCTCACATCGCCCGCCTTGGTCGAGCTAAGCTTCCGTCTGAGCTCAAGCACCCAGTCATCGCTCTCGAGCCGCGCCAGGACGTCAAAACCCTGTCCCCCGCCGGTGACCCGTTCCGCCAGAACATACCCGTCTTCAACCGCGCCGTTACCCGACTGATAACGCAGGAGATCCATGAACTGTCCGGCATCCAGTGCTTCGGAGATTTCCTGGGATTCCCGCAGTCGGTTCCATCCGCCGCGGGGCTTGCCGCCACGGCCACGGATCTCGAGCTTGGTCCGGCTTTCCTTGAGATACTTGGTGATGCCGTTTTGGGTTGCAAGCGGTAAGCCGGCCTCCTCACGCGCTGCCTCGTCCGGGGCATGCGGCATGGTGCGCAGGTCATGGTGGCAGGTTCCCCAGCAGCCGGCACGGTCGGCGAACTCGGGCTCATCGCTGGAGAGCATGACGGCGAATTTCATCGGATGATCAGGATCCATCTTTCCGCCCTTCACAAACGGCACTGGAGCATGATCACCCTGAGGCCAGCGGAACCTCAGATACAGGTGGTCATCGTCGTACGTTGCCTGCACGGTGACCGGGATGCTGCCGCGTTTGCCCGGAATCGGCTCGGGTTCAAGAATCTCTCCGCTGACGATTCTGTCGCCGATGGCGGCGGCCTCCTGGTCGTGGCAGTCCGCACAGCGGTCACCCGCTTTAAAGGGGCGTACCCCGCTATGATCCCTGCCGTTGAGCACCCACTCCATAGATGCCTGACCTGGATAAAACACGGTCACTTCTCTCTCGGGCGCCTTGTCCCAGTTGATACCGAAGCTTTGCGCCTGTGCCGTGCCGCCTGCTGGCTCAGAAGTCTCGGCATCCTGAAGAGCTTCACCGGCGGCGAGCCGCGCCTCGAGCTCTTGAATCCGGCTCTGGTATTCAGCCGCTGTGTCCTGTACGGCCTGCTTGGTCCTTTCCTGTTGTCGCGCTTTCTGCTTTTCCTGCTGTGCCCGGGTTTCCTGCTTGGCCAGCTTCTCCGCAGCTTCTGCCTCGGCCATACGTTCGATGAACCATGCCGGCACCTCGCGCACGAGATCCGGGTCGGGACGCTCCAGTTCCTCGACTTCTTCCTCACTCAGCAGCTTGTGGACAGGTTTGTGGGCAATACCCTTGTGGCAGTCGATACAGGTATTCCCGCGTTCCATGGCGTTTTGGTGCTGTTTGCGGGCCCGGGGCCGCTGGCCTGCGGGGTCCATGGTCTCGAAGCTGTGGCAGTTCCGGCACTCGCGCGAATCAGTCTCCTTCATCGCCCGCCACACCCGTTTGGCCATCTTCAGCCTATGGGCATCAAATTTCTCAGGGGTATCTACTGAACCCCGAAGCCAGTGATACACCTCGTTGGTCGCCCGAATTTTCCGGACCACCTTGTGCACCCACGGACGCGGCACGTGACAGTCAGGACAGCTTGCCCCGACACCGCTGCGATTGGCGTCATGAACCGTCCCCTTGAACTCCTGATAGACGTTTGCCTCCATCTCATGACAGGAGATGCAGAAGCCCATGGTGTTGGTGACATCCAGCACGGTATTGAAGCCGCCCCACAGGATGACGCCGATACTCATGAACACCATGGCGCCCGCCACGGTAGCGCCGAGTATCACCCGACGCGAGAAAAACCCTCTTCGTTTTTGCCGTTCCACATTCAAGCCCTATGGAAAAAGCGGGCGTGGGTCCACCCACACCCGCTTCCATTCAGGTCAGCCCAGGCCACCCGTGTTTAGGTGACGTGGTTCGTACGGTTGTAGACGTTGAATTTCCCGGTAGGCGTCGTCAGCCCTTTGATGCGGACCTTTTCCTCAAGGGTCTTTGCATCGTACACAACAATCTCACCCGTGGCCTTCTTGCTTTCTTTGCGGTTCCAGACCGAGACCCAGACTTCCGAACCGTCCTGGTTGAATTCCATGTGCACAGCCACTTTGCCCGGTTCGTCGGTGACACGAATCGTCTTGACGATCTCACCCGTAGCCTTCTCAATCACCTGAACCGACTGCTGGATTTCGGGTTCGGGGTGTTTGGTCTGATCGGCCCAGACATAGTCGCTTGTCGGATGGGTCCGGATGAACAGGCCAGCCCCGTCAGTCTCGACTTCGTAACAGATCTTCCAGGCGTTGTCAGGGTGACCTTGGGGGTCATTGCCCCAGACCGTTACGGTTCCGATGCCAAGGTGGGTGGTTCCTGCTACCGGGCCGCAGTTTGGATCGTTCCAATTGGCCCCCGGCCCGGGATGCGGCTTCGAGTCCACATCGATCATGGCTTCAAGGTTCCAATCCCGGGTATCGACGACCACCATCTTGTCGGATGCGTTTGCTGCGATCTGGAAGTAGCGTCCGGTAGGATCAAAGAATCCATCGTGCAGAAATTTCGCCGAATCGATCTGACTGATCTTGAGATTGTCCAGATCCTTGTAGTCGACCTGCCACATCTGACCCAACTCCTTAACAGCGATCAGGAAGGCAGTCTCGTTAGGCGTGGTATAGACAGCCGCCACCCTTGACTCGTTCACATATTCGCCGTCTACGCTGATTCCCCGGGTCGAGATCACCTTGACCGGCAGCATGCTCTCGGCGTCAACGATGACGAAATGCGGGGGCCAGTATCCGCCGCCCACGATGTACTTGCCGTCACCCGACACGGCAACATCACGGGCGTCATAGGCAATCTGGGTTTCCGCCACGAGCATGCTGTCGGGGGTCTGCCACAGGTCGATTTTGTTTATCTTGCCGTCCCGGCCCTGGGTGTACCAGAAGCGTCCGGGATTATCGACATGGTCCACATTGTGATGCTCCGTCGCCTTGATCACATGAACCGCATAGCCAGTGTCAATATGGGTCACGATCTCGTGTGTGTCTCCATCAACAATGGCGACCTGGCCCGCGTCGCGCTCAATCACCACAAAGAAATTCTTCCAGTTGCGGCCGTGCAGCGGCTTGGCGGGATAGTCCTTGGGCTCAACATAAACCTTGGTACGCTCCCGCATCATCGCCAGAGGCATCTCCGGCGGTATCGGAGGCTCCATTTGTATATAGGTCGCCAGCAGACTGATCTCCTCGGACGAAAAGATATCGTCGAAGTTGTTCATACCGCCTTCCGTGCCCAACTGAATAATGCGCTCCAACCGTTTCTGCCCTTTTTCCCGCGTGTGTTCCGGCTCGAGACTTGAGCCCGTCGCGCCTTTACGCAACACGCCGTGACAGCCGGCACAGCGCTGAAAATAGAGTGTCTTGGCGCGCTCGAAATCTTCAGTCGAAAGCGTCGGTTCTTGGGCTGCTTTGGCCATCGGCCCGGCAAACATGATGCCAAGTGCGAAGAGCGCAGCAGAAAATGATGCGGTTGATCTATTCATGAGAACACCCTCGTTGCCAATTGAAAATCCGGAAAGGCAAGCCCGCATTCGGTCGATGCTGTCCAGGCACAACAACGGGATCGACCCACATCTCGCTTTGGCTTGCGTGCAATACTGAGCGAGAACGATAGTCCACCACCGCCTGACATGCCTTGATTCAGATCAAACACAACGCCAAGATGGGAGGCATTCGGAAGGTGTTTTTTCAGCGCGAATCTCTCGCGCCTCGTTGGGCAAGAACAGCCTTGCTGATAAGTGCGGGTCGTACTTCGTCGTCCGGCTGTTTCGCTGCTACAGGCGATGAATGGAGGTATCAGACCCGAAGTTGTTGAGCCTCCGGCGGGGGCTCAACACAGATAGACTGACCGCCCTTCAACTCCTCCGCCAGCGAAGCGACTTGACCGATCACAAACATGACTGGCGACTGCAGTTCTGCGCGATGAACCGTTTTGGGCAGTTCCCCCAGTGAGGTCAGGAACTGGCGTTGAGAACCGGTCGTGCCGTTTTCGATAACGGCTACAGGGGTCTTTTCCGACCGGCCGGCTTTAATGAGCTGCGAGGCGATCTCATCGACGTTCGCCAACCCCATGTACACGGCCAGAGTCATCTCCGCATTGGCCAACGAGCACCAATCAAGATCCAGCGGCGCGTCCGCATCACAGTGTCCGGCAATAAACTGCACCCCGCGGGCGATTCCCCTGTGCGTCAGCGGGATTCCGGCATAACTGGCACATGCCGAAGCTGATGTGATGCCGGGAACGACCTCAAAAGGCACGCCAAACCGCACCAGGTACCGCGCCTCCTCGCTTCCCCGGCCAAACAAGAACGGATCTCCCCCCTTGAGCCGAACCACCTTGTGATTGGTGGCGGCAAGGCGCACCAGCAGGGTATTGATGTTCTCCTGCGAGACGAGGTGACGACCAGACTTTTTGCCGACGAAAACCCGCGTGGTGGCATCTGGAATAAGGCGGATGATCTCCGGTGAAATCAGGCGGTCGTAGACAACCACATCGGCCGACTCGAGGAGCCGGACGGCCTTCACCGTCAGAAGGCCGGGATCGCCGGGGCCCGCCCCAACCAGATAGACGCAACCGTTCAAATCCCGCCCTTTTTCACGCATGGTCGACTACCGTCCCTTACTCTACTGTCCGGGGCAGAGCCATCGGTCAACGGACTAGCCGGCCGGGATGACTAACGCACGCCTTTGCTGATGAGAAAGTCACTGTAGCCCTGATCCGTGACTCTGATATGGGTGATCAACCACTTCCTCAGAAACTTCGAGATCTCATCCATCGCCCCTACCGTGTTCTGCTCGTAACGAGCAACCATTTCGTCGACCTTGGCAGCCATCTGATCGTGTTCGCACTTGTGCGCTTCATAGCCGGGAAAGTTGTATTCCTGCATTAGCGCCTCTTCCCTGGCAAAGTGCACCTTGGTGTAATCGAGCAACTCCTGAAGCGCCCTGCGCTCGAATTCCTGACCGGTGTAATAACGCACGGCACTTTGGAGATTGTTAATCAGGCGCAACAGGCTCTTGTGCTCTGCATCGATAGTTTCTATTCCAACTGAGTAACTCTCTTTCCAGCGTACGAAGCCGCGATGCTCTTTCCAATTATGCAGAGGTGGTGCAATTGCCAGGATTGCTGTCAGTATCCATGGCACCGGGTGGGCGAGGCCAAGACTCGCGAAGGTCAGCACCACCGCAATCACCAGGGCCACCCCACCAACCGCCAGCACAAATATCCAGAAAATCTTGCTCACGTTCCCCTGCGAACGCTAACTGTACGCATCCTCATATCGTGTCGAGCCCACTAAACATTCTGATCGGGCTGCTCCACCAAAGGCTGCCCAAGGCCTGATAGGGTACGTGCCAGCGACCGAGAGACGTTGACCCAGATCAAGTAAGCGTTGGCCGACGTTTGTCAGAGAATTGCGGCGGGGACCTGCTGGCCTGTATCGGGATAGCGGTTAACCACTCCCACGGATTCCGGCCGGCGGTCGGATCCGGCGCGGCCCTGGCATCATCTTCAAACCGTCCTCACGTTGCGCTTCAGACGTTCTACTCCAGGATTGCCCCGGAGGAGCCCTGTCCGCCGGTTCATTCCATCACATGGGGCGCTACGCGATCATGTCCAGCCAGAACAGCAGCGGTATCACCAGCAACCCGAAGAACCCGAGCCAAACCGCCACCGCCAAAGCGCCCTGCCGTTTCGTCATTCTGGCAGGCTCGCCAACGAGCTCAATCTCCTCAGTTTGCGCGGCCTGCTCGGCAGACAATGAGGCCCGATACCTGGCTTCGAGCCTGTCCGCGTACTGCCGGGATCTGGGCGTAAAGATCATTTGACGGGATCAGGTCCTACAGGCCTTGTGGGATGACCTCGTATCCCGATTCTTCCGGCTCATCATCCAGAATTTCAGCGGGAAACCCGGGCGCAAGGATCTCAAGACCGGTCGCCTCTTCCAGGCGCCTGATGATATTGGGCGAGAGCTCTCTTTCCCCGAAGCGCGCGATGCCATCGTTGAAGATTTCAACCAGCATCGGCGCAATCTCTAGCGGAACGTTGTTTCTCGTGGCGACTTCCTGAAAGAGGCCGACATCTTTTTTTACAAGATCCATTGTGAAGGAGATATC
>JAERSQ010000104.1 GCA_016845525.1 Pseudomonadota bacterium | reverse complement strand
GAGATAGCTTGGCTTGGGATGAGGGTCGTCCCAGACAGCGAAATGGTACGGCCCGTCCTCGCCGGCTTCGACCTGGTTGCCATTCGCGAGCAGCACCGGATACTGCGCCTTAAGAGCGCGAAGCGTTACCCGGTAGACCGACAGGTTGTCAGGCCGATCGAGGAAGTAGGTAATGCGCCGAAAGCCCTCCGGCTCGCATTGGGTGCACAGCGTATCGGCAGAGGCATAGAGGCCATTGAGTTCGGAATTGGCCGCCGGGTTGATCTCAGTCTCAATCTCCAGTGTGGTGTCGGGGCTACTTAGAGAGAGCGTCAGTGTGCTGTCATCGCATTGATAGTGGTGCTTTTCCAGCGCCTGGCCGTTCACCTTGATGCCGATGAGATCCAATTTTTCCCCGTGCAGGACGAGCGGCCGATCGTGGTCCCCGGATCGTTCGACTGTCATGCGGGAGCGGACCCGCGTTTTCTCGCGCTCGAGGTCAAACTCAAGCGCAATGGTGGGGATCCGAAAGTCCGCTGCTTTGTAATCCTTCAGGTAAATACGCTTTGCGCGTTTTTGTTTTGCTGCCATCAGACGATACTAATCAGTAAGACAACGAAAGCCACCACAGCTACCAAAGGCAACACGACCGCCGGCCAATCACGTGGCGCGTCGGCTGATTCCTTCATCAAAGTCTTTACCCCAGGAAAAAACCAAAGAATGATGAGCAGGGCCAGAACGCCCAGTAGAATTTTTTCCCAGGTCGCAAGCGGATCCATTAAGCGCTCTTTTGTTGATCCATTTAGGGTTTAGATCGGATAAGACACCCGAGTATCGCGATGTAACCGACTCATTTGTCTGGAGAATTCTATCTCAGACCGCTTTTTTTGATAGAGAAAATGTACGGCCATCAGGTGATGAAATGTCTGGGCGAAAGGAGTAGGATGGAATCAAGCGCGGTAAGGTCGCAAGCGGTGACCGCGTCCAGGTTGCCGGTCCGTGTGGTCTCGCTGCGTGTGTGAAAACTCACCAACCGCCAGTATGTGAGGGAGACAGGCCTATATGACTGAAGCACAACATGCTGTACTTGACCTTGGCGCAAAAATCGAAAGACTGAGATCAGAGCATCGCGCCTTAGACGACGAACTCAAGACCATTTCTGCAGATCCGCTGATTGATGATCTTCAGCTGCAAAGACTGAAAAAACGAAAGCTGTTTCTTAAAGACAGTATCCGTCATCTCGAAAGTCGGTTGGTGCCCGACATTACCGCCTAGATTCTTTTAAGTCAGAAGAAAAATGCCCCCGGAAACCGGGGGCATTTTTTTGCCTGAACGTCAAGCGGGATACCAATCAGTAGCGATAGTGGTCGGCCTTGTAGGGCCCATCCGTAGACACGCCGATGTAAGCCGCCTGCTGGTCGGTCAGCTGCGTCAACTTGGCGCCGATCTTTTCCAGGTGCAGTCTTGCCACCATCTCGTCGAGATGCTTGGGCAGGATGTACACCTTGTTCTCGTACTGATCACGCTTTTGGAACAACTCGATTTGCGCCAACGTCTGGTTGGTGAACGAGTTGGACATGACGAAGCTCGGGTGGCCGGTCGCGCATCCAAGGTTCACCAGACGACCCTGGGCAAGCAGGATGATCCGCTTGCCGTCGGGGAAGATCACATGGTCGACCTGAGGCTTGATGTTTTCCCACTCATACTGCTCAAGGGAGGCACAGGCGATCTCGTTGTCAAAGTGGCCGATGTTGCAGACGATGGCCTGATCCTTCATCTGCTTCATATGATCATGGGTGATGACCTCAAAGTTGCCGGTCGCGGTAACAAAGATATCGGCCTGACTTGCCGCTTCTTCCATCGTGACGACCCGGTAACCTTCCATCGCTGCCTGCAGGGCACAGATGGGATCGATTTCTGTGATCCACACCGTCGCGCCAAGGCCGCGAAGCGACTGTGCTGAACCCTTGCCCACGTCACCGTAACCCAGCACGACGGCGAGCTTGCCCGCGACCATGACGTCGGTGGCGCGCTTGATACTGTCGACCAGGGATTCCCGGCAGCCGTACAGGTTGTCGAACTTCGACTTGGTCGCCGAATCGTTGACGTTAATTGCCGGGAACAGCAGTTCGCCGTCTTTTTGCATCTGGTAAAGACGCTTGACACCCGTGGTGGTTTCCTCGGTGACACCCATGATGTTCGCCTGGATGGTGGAGTACCAATTCGGCTGGGTCTTGAGGCGTTCGCGAATTGAATCAAACAGCGCGACTTCTTCCTCACTGCCGGGATTATCCAGCACCGACAGGTCTTTCTCGGCTTTGGCGCCCAAACCGATCAGCAGCGTGGCGTCGCCGCCATCGTCAAGAATCATGTTGGGGGTGCCGCCATCGCTCCACTCAAAGATGCGATGGGTGTAAGCCCAGTACTCCACCAGGTTCTCGCCCTTGTAGGCAAAGACCGGTGTTCCGCCTGCGGCAATGGCAGCGGCAGCGTGGTCCTGGGTCGAGAAGATATTGCACGAGGCCCAGCGCACGTCTGCTCCAAGGGCCCGCAAGGTCTCAATCAGGACCGCGGTCTGGATGGTCATGTGCAGGCTGCCGGCGACGCGCGCGCCTTTCAGCGGTTGGCTGGGGCCGTACTTCTCTCGAAGGGCC
>JAERSQ010000103.1 GCA_016845525.1 Pseudomonadota bacterium | reverse complement strand
CCCAAGGTTGAAGCAGAATCGAAGTCCCGTTCAGCGGTCGGTAGCGTACTCGGGTTGGTATTGGTCATTGGGCTGATTCTTGGCGTTGGGGCGTTTGCACCTAAATCCTTTATGGGTCACTTCACGGTCTTCGTGTTGTCGGTGTTCGTAGGCTGGCAGGTGATCTGGAACGTGACTCCCGCGCTCCATACCCCCTTGATGAGCGTCACGAACGCCATCAGTGGGATCATTGTCGTCGGCGCTCTGGTGCAGATGAGTTCTGCATCCGGCGTGGTGATCGTGCTGGCTGCAGTTGCACTCTTTGTGGCGAGTATCAATATCTTCGGGGGTTTCTGGGTCACCCAGAGAATGCTCCGCATGTTCAGGAAAGATTCGTAATGGCCCAGGGGCTGACATCGGCTGTCTATATAGCCGCCTCGATACTTTTTATTCTGAGTCTGGGCGGTCTCAGTCATCAGGAGAGTGCGCGTCGGGGCAACCTGTTCGGCATTGCCGGAATGGCGATCGCCATCGGTGCGACTCTGCTGGCATTTACCCCTACCAGTTATGCGCTGGTTCTCGGGGTGATGGCCGTCGGCGGCGCCGCAGGCAGCGCCCTGGCGGTTCGCGTGGAAATGACCGCAATGCCACAACTGGTGGCGATCCTGCACAGTTTTGTCGGGCTTGCCGCGGTTCTGGTCGGGTTCGGCTCGTTCCTTGATCCGGGGTCTACGTTCGTGGGGGCAGAGAAAATTGTCCATGACATCGAGATCTTCCTCGGCGTTCTGATAGGCGCCGTTACCTTTACCGGGTCCGTTGCCGCCTTTGGCAAACTCCAGGGGATCCTCCACAGTCGTCCGCTGATGCTCCCCGGGCGGCACCTGTTCAATCTCGCTATTGGTGTTGGTTGTATCTGGCTCGGTGTGCTCTTCGTCGGCGCCGATTCTCCTGCTGCCGGCCTGTGGCCGCTACTCATCATGACCGGCTTGGCGTTTATCTTCGGCCTGCACATGGTTCTTGCGATCGGTGGCGCCGATATGCCGGTCGTCATCTCAATGCTGAATAGTTACTCAGGTTGGGCTGCGGCGGCCACAGGATTTATGCTGGCCAACGATCTCCTCATCGTGACTGGAGCGCTGGTGGGCTCAAGTGGTGCCATCCTGAGTTACATCATGTGCCGGGCAATGAACCGGCGCTTTCTCTCGGTCATCCTGGGCGGTTTTGGCGGTGAAACCTCCACGGGTGGAGGGCCGGCTATCGAAGGTGATGCGGTCGCGGTCTCAACTGAGGAAACCGTGCAACTCCTTTCTGAGGCGAAGAGTGTCGTCATTGTTCCAGGTTACGGAATGGCCGTCGCCCATGCCCAACACCCCGTCTCCGAGCTTGTAAAAGCATTGAAAGAACGTGGCGTGGAAACACGATTCGCGATTCACCCGGTAGCCGGACGGATGCCGGGTCACATGAATGTGCTACTGGCCGAAGCGCGCGTTCCCTACGATATCGTTTTGGAGATGGATGAAATCAATTCTGATCTTCCCGATACAGACGTCGTGCTCGTCATTGGAGCCAATGACATCGTGAATCCGGCAGCCCAGGAGGTGCCCGACAGTCCTATAGCCGGGATGCCCGTTCTCGAGGTGTGGAAGGCGCAAATGACGATCATACTGAAACGCAGCATGGCAACGGGCTATGCCGGCGTGGACAACCCTCTTTTCTACCGCGATAACTCAAGAATGCTCTTTGGCGACGCCAAAGAAAGTATCAGCGGGGTACTCGCCGGTCTAAAGGCTTAGACCGGCTTGATCTAGAATCAGCCGGCCTCAGTCCTGACCCATGGCCTGGCGCATTGCCAGACCGATCTCGGCAGGATTTGCTGTGACCGTCACGCCCGCCGCCTCAAGCGCGGAGATTTTGTCGTCGGCCGTCCCTCGCCCCCCGGCAATAATCGCACCCGCGTGTCCCATGCGCTTTCCGGGCGGGGCTGTAACGCCGGCAATAAATGCCGCTACGGGCTTTTTCATGTACTGACTGATCCACTCAGCACAGTCTTCTTCATCTGAGCCGCCGATCTCCCCGCACATGACCACCGCGTCGGTGTCCGGGTCCTCATTAAACATCTTCATGACTTCGAGATGTTTGAGCCCGTTCACCGGATCACCGCCGATGCCGACACAGCTCGATTGTCCCATTCCCAACTTGGTCAGTTGATCCACCACTTCGTAGGTCAGGGTACCCGACCGGGAGACAACCCCGATGCGGCCGGCAGTGTGGATGTATCCCGGCATAATCCCGATCTTGAGCTCGCCGGGAGTGATCACGCCGGGGCAGTTGGGCCCTACCAGAACCGCATCACTGTCGCGCATACGGTCGCGCGTCAGGATCATGTCCTTCACGGGAACACCCTCGGTGATGCAGATTACCGTTTGAATGCCTGCCGATACGGCCTCATCGATCGCTGCGGCTGCAAATGGGGGCGGAACGTAAATCACCGAAACGTCGGCCCCTGTTTCGGCTCGAGCCTCGGCGACACTATCGAAGACGGGTATTCCCTCGAAATCCTGCCCTCCCTTCCCAGGCGTGACTCCGGCAACGAAGCAGTTTTTTCCTTCAGCATAATCCAAGCAGTTCCGGGTATGGAATTGCCCGGTCTTTCCGGTGATTCCTTGGGTGATGACGCGGCTATTTTTATTGATCAGTATCGACATCGCTCAGTTTCCGGTGGCGGCAACGACTTTCTCGGCTGCATCCGCCATCGTTGTCGCGGTAATCATATCGAGGCCTGACTTCTCGAGAATCTCACGGCCTTTCTCTACGTTCGTTCCCTCCAGCCTGACCACCAGCGGAATCTTTAACCTGACCACGCCGGCTGCCTGAACCAACCCCTCCGCCACCACATCGCATCGCATAATTCCGCCAAAAATATTCACCAAAATCGCCTTGAGCTCTGGATTGCGCAGCATGATCTTGAACGCCTCCGTCACCTGATCGGTGGTCGCGCCCCCGCCGACATCGAGGAAATTAGCGGGCTCTGCGCCGTAGAGCTTGATGATATCCATCGTCGCCATCGCGAGCCCTGCCCCGTTAACCAGACAGCCGATATTCCCGTCCAACGAGATATAGCTAAGCCCAACGGCGGATGCTTCCAGTTCGGCCGGGTCCTCTTCATCGGTGTCCCGCATTGCCACGATCTCCGGGTGACGAAAAAGCGCGTTGTCATCAAAATTGAATTTCGCGTCGAGGGCAATGACCTGATCATCCGTCGTAATGACCAGCGGGTTTATTTCTGCAAGCGAGGCGTCTGTCTCCCAGAACGCATCAAAAAGCAGGCGAAGAAAGCGAGCACCTTCTGCGGCCTGAGTCGAGTCGAGATCGAGCTGACCCATCATTTCAACCGCTTCGGCTTCCGACAGGCCAAGTTTCGGTTCAACAAACGTCTTGAATATTTTTTCGGGGTTAGTGGCCGCAACTTCCTCAATCTCGGTCCCGCCCTCAGAGCTCGCCATTACCACGACACGTTGTGAACTCCTGTCGATGACCAGTCCTACATAGAGCTCTCGAGCAATAGCCACCCCTTCCTCAACCAGCAAGCGATTCACTTGCTGCCCTTCCGGGCCGGTCTGATGGGTGACCAGCATCATCCCCAACATATCGTCCGCCGCCTGGCGCACGGCCTCCACTGAATCAACGACCTTGACGCCCCCGCCTTTGCCCCGGCCTCCCGCATGAATCTGGGCCTTCACGACCCAGCGGTCACCGCCAAGGTCGGCAGCTGCCGCAATCGCCTCATCCACACTAAAGCAGGCGCGGCCGCGGGGCACCGGAACGCCTCTGGCTCGCAGGATCTCTTTTGCTTGGTATTCGTGTACTTTCATCTGGTGTATTCCGTCAAAGTTATTCCCTGTCTCAATGACGCCGGATCTTTAATATCCGCGTACCTCGATGGGACGATCTGGATCGGTAATCCACTCACTCCAGGAGCCGGGGTACAACCGGGATCCAGTCAGACCGGCCAACTCCATCGCAAAGAGATTGTGGCAGGCCGTGACACCCGAGCCGCAACTATGGACGACCGTCTCAGGCGGTCTGCCCTGCAAAATCTCCTCAAACTCTCTTCTGAGTAAATCAGGGGCTTTGAACCTGCCATCAGACAGGTTCAGCGCAAAATGTCGATTGAGCGATCCGGGGATACATCCTGCCTTTTTGTCCAAGGGCTCCTTAAGGCCGCTGAACCGTTCTTCTTCCCGAGCATCCAGCACCAGAAAGTCCGACGCGCCCAGATTGGCCATCAAAAACTCTGCGTCGACGTACGGCGCATGCTCGCTGTCGGAAAGGTTGTTCTCAGCTGGCGCCGTCGAACTGTAGGCGTGTTCCTCCGTCTCGAGAGCCAATCCCTGCCGACGCCACTCCGCAAACCCACCATCAAGCAACATAACATTGGGGATGCCCGCCCACCCAAGCATCCACCATAATCGCGCTGCAAAGACGCCCGGGCCACCATCGTAAAGCACGACCGCACTGTCCCTATCGACACCGAGCGTTAAAAGCCTTTCTCGCCAGGCAGAGAAGTCCGGCAGCGGGTGACGGCCCGTATCTGGAGAAACCGAATCAGAAAGGTCTTTTTCCAAATCTATATAACCCGCGCCGGGGATATGTGAGCCCTCGTAGGCGGCTCTCCCGGCATCTGGATCGTTAAGAGCGAAGCGACAGTCGAAGATCTGAACCGACCCTTCGCGGAATCTGCGCTCGAGTTCCTGGGCGCTAGTAATTTTTGCCGGCATAATTGGAAGTGAGTGGGCTTGCGGGCGCGTATTATCGTTGGCCACAGCGCCCACGCGCAACGTCAACACAAGCCGAGACGCTCAATCCGGGCCCTGCTCACCAATTTGACCGCGCCGCAACTGCGCCACCTGCTCCGCGATCAACCCTACGAGAAAGAAGATCAGCCCGAAAACGAGTAAGAGCATTGTGCCCACCGACACGCCTTCGTCGCGAAGAATAAACGGCATACCCCATGCCAGCCCAAATAGAACAAATCCCACCCCAAGAGGAAAAAAGATCCTCCCGGGATTAAATAGGGCTACGATGTTGAGAATCTGAAAGACAGTCTCAAGGGCTGTAGTGGTGTTTATGGTGCTGACACCTTCTGATCGGGGCCTCACTTCAATCTGCGTTTCCAGGACCAGATCTCGCCGGTGTACAAAGACGAGCGTAATGATGTCGCTAAAGGCCATTCCCTCAGGGCATAGCACCAGGTAACGCTTGGCCAACTGTGTGCGGTACAACTTCATCCCCGAGTTCAGGTCGGAGATCGGCATCGACACGAGCAGACCCGCAATAAGCCGAATCAATTTCCGCCCAATCGCCCGATAGATCCCCGAGTGGCCAGACTGCCGCCTTCCAACCACCATGTCGGCGTTGTTCCGGATCGCACACTCGAACAGTTTGCCCACATCCTCCGGACGGTGCTGACCGTCAGCATCCAGGGTGACCACGAAATCCGTATCTGACGCAGCAATCCCCGTCTTGATGGCGCCGCCATAACCCCGATTCACCTTATGCCGCACCAACCTTACCTGACCCCCATCGCAGAAAGTTTCGAGGAGCGCCGCGGAGCCATCACTGGAGCCATCGTCCACAAACACCAGACAAAAACCATTCAGCGCACAATATTCAGTCAGTTCAGGCAAGAAGGCCTCCAGAGCGCCTTCTTCGTTAAAGACCGGAACCACGAGGGTGAGGGATTCTTCGTTCACTTTCACTTCTCTCATTTCTCTTTCTCTGACCGGAAGCGTGATCTCGCCCTCACCTGTTTAGGCTTCATCGGAACCCATTGGGTCCGAATTAAGTTGCTAAAGAGTTGATCGCCAGTAAAATCAGCCCAGCGCCTGATTTACCCTCCCCAGTTTATCAGCCCCTAAAACCCCTATGAGCATAACCGCACACGAATCTCGTGATTCCCGGGCCTGGATTGCTGGATGCCTGATCTTGGTTCTTTTCAAACTCTGGTTACTTTCTCCTCAGGAGATCATAGCCAGGACGGCTCCTCACGACGACACTCTGTTCGTTGGACTTGCATTGAACATTCTGCAGGGGGAGTGGCTTGGGTCCTACGATCAGTTCACCCTTATGAAGGGGTCTGGTTATCCTCTTTTTATTGCGTTTAGCAACGTAATAGGCCTGCCCCTCATACTGGCTCAGGAATTGCTATACCTTGGCGCCTGCCTGACCTTCGCATGGGGTCTCCGGCTACTCGGAGCCTCTGCGTTAGTTTCCTGCCTAGGCTTTGGGATTCTTGCTTTTAATCCTTTCACATATAACTTTTTCCCTAACGTCTATCCGTTCCGGTTTGGTATATATCCAGCCGTCTCATTGATGCTCTTCGCCGTCGCACAGATTATTCTCGTTCGAGCGTCCAGGCGAGAGCGGCACTGGGTCGCAACGCTGGTGTTTGGGCTGCTTCTTGGATGGTTTTCGAACATCCGAGGTGAAACAATCTGGATTCTCCCGTCTTTGGGGATTTTTCTCCTGGCTTACTTGTACCTCAAGCATCGGTCCGGTGATTGCCCTGGGCAAACTCAGATATGGTTCTCCGCAACCAGGCTCATTACCCTAACGATAGCGGGTTTTTTCGCGGTTAACGTGAGTATCGCGGTAAAGAACTATCACACTTACGGCGTCTATATGACTAATGAAATGACGAGTCCTGCCTTCAAGTCTGCTTACGGGGCTTTGCTCAGAATACGGACGGTTCGTTGGGAACGTTTCATTCCCGTAAACCGTGAAGCACGGGAGATCGCTTATGGCGTTAGTCCCAGTTTTGGCAGGCTGGAACATTACTTTGAATATGGTCGAGGGACGAAAAGCTGGATGGTTGGGATGTCCGATTATCCGGCCGCCTACTTTCCATGGGCCTTTAGAGACGCTCTATTTTCAATCGGTTATTTTCGCGATGCACCGACTACGCATGAATTTTTGGAGGCAATTGGTTTCGAGATAGATCAAGCCTGTGGGTCCGGAAGAATTGATTGTCGACCGCGTTATACGAACCTCGCGCCTGCATGGCACTCTGAATGGAACAGGCTGGCGGTGCACATCTTTTACGACACGGTAGCCCGCATGGTCAAGTTCGCGGGATTCGTGGAAAACGGACCCAGAGGTTGGAGTCTTGACGACGATAAACTGGTGACAAATTATCGGTATGTTACAAATTCCCCGGTTAGGCCTCAGTCTCAGGAGTTGATTATCATGACTCCGTCCTTCCACAAGGCTCGGCTTGAGGAAAAACGGCAAGTCCTTTTGGGATTTGCTTGGGTGTATCGCCGTGTGCCGCAAGTTTTGTTTGTTCTGGCACTGGGAGGCCTCGGGTACAGGCTGGTTCAGATTTCCCGCGGATCCTTGCTACGTGTGTCAGACATTATCGGCGTCGGACTTTTAGCCGGACTCTTTTCATACACTTTTATCCTGACAATTCTCCAAGTCACCTCTTATTCCCAGATCGGGCGCCAGCTCAATACAACCTACCCTATAGTCTTGGCGTTTATCATGAGCTGCGCGATGTCGTTGATCGCGTCACGGCGTGATCGAAGGGATCAAGACCAGCGAGCGTCGGCTGATTCAGCATAAGCCCATGTCGTCGGTCGAAGCCCGTCAACCCCTGCTTCTTGGGATAGACCTCGAGGACGTAAGAGACCAGATACCAAACGGTCACCAGTACCCGCACCGTCTGGAAGGGAACGTCTTGAGACTTTTGAAATCACTGAAAGAGAGCCAGGCTAAGGGCACCTTTTTCACCGTTGGTACGCTCGCGCGCCGTCACCCGGAGTTGATCCGGAAAATCGCCTCCCAGGGACACGAGATTGCTGCCCATGGCAACACTCATACTCAGCTCACCAAAATGACTCGTGCAGAGTTTAGCGAGGACCTGGCGGACAATCTGAGCGCGCTCGGCCAGACGCAGTCCCATAATGTAGTCGGCTTTCGTGCGCCGACATTTTCCCTGACCCCGAAAACCCAATGGGCCTATGAGGTGTTAGCCGAGCATGGGGTCAAGTACAGTAGTTCAGTCCTGCCGGCGCGCAATCCACTTTTTGGCTGGCCGGATTTTGGCTCGCTGCCGAGAATCGTTTCGCCAGAGAGCGGTGTTCTGGAGATTCCGATGAGTCTTCACGCAAAGCCCTTGCCGCAAGTGCCTCTCGCGGGCGGCGTCTACCTACGAGTCCTGCCGCTCGGTCTCAGCTTATGGTCATTAAAGCGAAAAGATGTGGATGAACCTATAACGACCTATATCCACCCTTACGACATCGATACAGACCAGGAACGCTTCATGCACCCCGATCTGAATGACAGCAAGGCAATGAACTGGTTGATGTACATCAACCGTGATCAAGCCCTGCACCGCCTCACCGAACTGATGCGGCGGTGCTCGGTATGGCGTTACTGTGATTGGGTCGAAAAGTGGCGCGCGTCTGAACCATCAGCCTAGACGCGTTTAAATAACTATCACGGGATAGCTTTAGCGGCTCAAAGAAATTGGTGGATGGCGGAGAGGGAGGGATTCGAACCCCCGGTACCTTGCGGTACAACGGTTTTCAAGACCGCCGCATTCGACCACTCTGCCACCTCTCCGTGCTGGCGCCTAGCGCACCGGTTGGTCTTGCCAACCTGTCGGAAATTATAGAGCCATTTTCGTACAGGCAGCGCCTGGCGGGCATTTCGATACTATTGAAATCTGGCATAATTACCCCATATTCTTCTGTAGACACTACGATCGACCATACGGAGATTTTTCTCGACATGATTACTCGTCAAACTTTGAGTGCGTCGCGCCCGGCAGTTGAAGGCGTTGAATTCAATAAGGTACTAAAGAATACCTACGCCCTGCTCTCGGCAACGCTTATTTTCAGCGGGGTCACTGCCGGCCTGTCGATGTTGATGAACTGGCCGCATCCAGGACTGGTGATTACGCTGGTGGGATACTTTGGCCTGCTTTTCCTCGCGGGCCGCTTTCGTAACTCGGCGTTGGGCCTGGTGTTTGTGTTCGCGCTGACCGGCTTTATGGGTCTCACGCTGGGGCCGATTGTTGGCTACTACATCAACGCCATTCCCAACGGAGACCAGTTGGTCATGACCGCGCTCGGCGGCACGGGTGTGATTTTTCTGGGTCTGTCCGCCTATGCGCTAAAGTCTCGCAAAGACTTCAGTTTTATTGGTGGCATGCTGTTTGCCGGCATTCTGGTGGCCTTCCTGGCTGGACTCGGAGCCGTGGTCTTCAGCATTCCGGCGCTCTCTTTAGCCGTCTCGGCGATGTTTATCATCCTGATGAGCGGAATGATCCTCTACCAGACCAGCGCAATCATCCATGGCGGGGAAACCAACTACATCATGGCGACCATTACGCTCTATGTGTCGATTTACAACCTCTTTCTGAGCCTCCTTCAGATATTGGGGATTTTCGGGGGCGACGACTGACTGCCCGGGCGTTTTATAAAAAACCCCGGCCTCCCGCCGGGGTTTTTTATGGGGAAATGCTCTCTAACCCGCCCATGTAATCACGCAAAACGTCAGGAACACGAATCGCCCCATTGACGTCCTGATAGTTCTCCATTATCGCCACCAGGGTTCTCCCAACCGCAAGGCCCGAGCCGTTAAGCGTATGCAATAACTCCGGCTTTGACGTGGAAGGGTTTCTCCACCGGGCCTGCATTCTGCGGGCCTGAAAACTTTCGAAGTTGCTGCAGGACGAGATTTCTCGGTATCGGTTCTGCCCCGGCAGCCAGACTTCCAGATCATATGTTTTCGCCGCAGAAAACCCAAGATCCCCGCCGCACAGCGTCACTACCCGATAGGGTAACTCCAGACGTTGCAGCACGGCCTCTGCATGCCCGGTCAACTCTTCAAGAGCATCCCAGGAGTGTTCCGGCAGTACCAACTGGACCAACTCCACTTTTTCAAACTGATGCTGACGGATCATGCCCCGCGTGTCCTTTCCGTAGGATCCCGCCTCACTCCTAAAACACGGTGTGTGGCACACGTGCCGGATGGGCAGCTCCTCTTCTGAGACGATACTCTGGGCATAAATGTTGGTCACCGGAACTTCAGCAGTGGGTATCAGGAAATACGACGGATCACCCGAAGTCATGAACTGATCTTCGGCGAACTTCGGTAACTGTCCGGTCCCAAAAAGTGAATTTGAATTCACCAGATAAGGAACGTAGGTCTCCTGATATCCGTGTTCTGTCGTGTGAAGGTCCAACATGAACTGGATGAGCGCTCGATGCAGCCGGGCTATTTCGCGGGACATGACAACAAACCTGCTGCCGGTAATCTTTGCCGCCAGTTCGAAATCCATCATCCCGAGCCCGGATCCGAGACTCACGTGATCTGCAGCCTCAAACTCGAACTTGGTTGGCTCTCCCCATCGACGGATCTCTTCATTGTCTGCATCGCTGTCCCCGGCCGGGACGGATTCGTGCGGAACATTGGGAATCCCGTGTATCAACTCGTCCAGCGCCGCGCGAACTTCCTCGAGATCATCCTCGACTGCAGATATCTGGCCCGATAATCCTCCGGTCTGCTCTATGAGATCGGATGCATCCTCGCCTGCTGCCTTGCGGCGCCCAACCTCCTTGGCTGATCGATTACGCTCCGCCTGGAGCTCTTGTAGCCGGGTCTGCAGGGCTTTCCGTTGTTCATCCAAAGACCTGAGCTGGCTGACGTCAAGGGTATATCTCTTGACGGCAAGACGCTCGGCAACAGATTCCGGTTCGGTTCGCAACAATTGAGGATCGAGCATGGACTGACTCCTTTCCTAGAAAATCTGACGGGCAGCGCCGACACCAGCCGCAGCAGCCGTTATGCACAATAAGATGCTGGAACTGATATAGACCACGGCACGGAACCATTGCTCAGCTTCCAGCAGGCTCAGCGTATCGCTTGAGAACGCGGAAAAGGTAGTAAATCCCCCCAGCAACCCCACCATCAGACCCAACCTCCAGAGTTCGGCACCTGCCATTTTGCCGGCAATCAGCACCATGCAAACGCCAACCAGAAATGATCCGAGCAGGTTGACCGTGATTGTGCCCCACGGGAAGGAGAAACCCATTGCCCCGGTCACGCGCAAGCTCAACCAATAGCGCAGCATCGCCCCTAGAGCTCCGCCTGCGCCGACCGCCAGATATTGGCTGATCATCCGCTTCCGGTCTCCCGAATAATATCTGTTCCCTCGGGGATTTCTAATGAAAATCGCTCAGCGGGGATTGCGATGTTGACCTGGACATCGGAGAAGCGGATACGCGTGATCTGCTGAAGCGGGTCGAGCATCTGAACCAGTCTCAACGTGTCAGATTCAAAGCCGAACTGAATCTGCGAGAACGTGGCATCTGCCTCTTTTGGAAAAACCGACACCCAATCAATCCCGCCCTGGTCACCCAGGTGCTCTACCAGATATGAGCGAGCGGGGCTGATACTCCCCGCCAATAACCCCGCCGGAGTATGGCCAAGTGCTTCATCCTGATCACGCAGTACAGCCTGTTCAAGGCCAGGATCATAAACCCATAATCTTTCGCCGTCCGCGACCACGACTTGCTCCAAGGGGGTTCCGTAGTTCCATCTGAAGCGCCCTGGACGCGACAACCAAAGCTCTCCCTGACTCTCGTCAATCAGTTCCAGGTTTTCGGTCAGGACTGACTGATGGAAAGCCGCGCGCAGGGTCTTCACATTTGAAAAGAAATGCTCTAGAGGGTCCGAAGCAGCAGCGCAGGCAAGCGGCGATATCGCTGGCGTCCATCCAAAAACACCTATCGCCAGTGCCTGACAGAATGTCCGTCGATTAGCCTCGACAAGGGGACGACGCGCGGACTTCACTCCACGGGCTCCGGAGCAAGTACCTCGCGTTTGCCGTTCTCAAGAGGGCCCACCGCTCCAGCGGCCTCCATCGATTCAATCATTCTGGCAGCCCGGTTGTATCCGACGCGCAGATGCCTTTGCACTGAGGAGATGGACGCTCGACGGGTCTCTGTCACAAATGCTAGCGCCTTATCGTAGAGAGGGTCATCTTCCCCGTTTCCCGCCTCATCGTTCTCCCCACTGGATGCCGCGGCGCCCAATGCCGAACTGTCGATAACGGCCTCAAGATACTCCGGCGTCCCACTCTGCCTCAACTCCTCCGTAACCCGATGCACTTCCTGGTCGGATACAAAGGAACCGTGGACCCGAACCGGAAAACCCGTGCCGGGCGGCAGAAACAGCATGTCACCATGTCCGAGCAACTGCTCTGCCCCCATCTGATCCAGCACGGTTCGAGAGTCGGCTCGAGAGGAGACCTGAAAAGCGATACGCGTGGGAATATTCGCTTTTATCAGCCCTGTTACCACATCCACAGACGGCCGTTGCGTTGCCAGCACGAGGTGAATCCCGGCCGCTCTAGCCCGTTGTGCAATTCGGGTAATCAATTCCTCGATCTTCTTCCCGACAACCATCATCAGGTCTGCAAATTCATCCACGATGACCACCACATACGGAATCTTGCCAAGCTTGGGCGCCGGAGTTTCATCTCCGGGAATCGGTTCATATAGCGGATCATCCAGCGGCTTGCCGCTGTTAATTGCGGCCTCCACCTTGCGGTTGTAGCCGACGATATTCCGAACCCCAAGTGATGCCATCAGCCGGAACCGCCGATCCATCTCCACGATACACCATCGCAGGGCATTGGCCGCCTTTTGCATATCGGTCACGACCGGGGTCAGCAGGTGGGGAATCCCGTCGTAGGAGGAGAGTTCCAGCATTTTTGGATCGACCATAATCATGCGCACATCCTCTGGCGTCGCTTTGTAGAGAATGCTGAGAACGATTGCATTTACACATACCGACTTCCCCGCGCCCGTGGTACCGGCGATCAAAAGATGCGGCATCTTGCAAAGATCAGACACAATTGCCTCGCCGGCGATGTCCTTTCCAAGAACGACCGTCAGCGGGCTCTTGCTGCTCTCGTAGATCTCTGATGCCAGCCCCTCCAGCAGAAATACGGTCTCACGGCTCTCATTTGGAATTTCGAGACCGATATAGGTTTTTCCGGGAATGTTTTCGACCACGCGAACACTGACCACCGACAGGGCCCGTGCCAGATCCCGTGAGAGACCAACGATTTGACTTGCCTTCACACCGGCTGCCGGATCGATTTCGAATCGGGTAATCACAGGACCCGGCTGAACCGATACCACGGTCACATCCACGTTAAAGTCGCGCAGTTTTTTCTCTACCAAGCGCGACATCATTTCAAGCGTTTCCTTGCTGTATCCTCCCGCCTGTTGCTCGGGCTGGTCGAGCAGCTTCAGCGCGGGAAGATCCCCTTGGGGCGCCTTTCCCTCAATAAAGAGCGGGATCGATGCCTGTTTTTCTTTCTGGATACGCACACCCTCTTTGGCCGCTTTTATCTTGGGTTCGATCCGGGGCGGCTCTTTATGCTCACGTTCGCGCCTTATCTCCGCGACCGATTCCTGGCGTTGCCGCCGGGATCTGGCCCCTCGCGTCTTGTCCGCTATCCCCGCCAACCAGGCTTTTGCCCGCTCAGACCACTTCCAGGCCTCCTCTCCGAGTCGATCCATCACGGTGAACCAGGAGATATCCATAGCCCAGGAAATGCCCGCCACGAGGGCTACGAGCAACATGACCGTTGCACCAACCGAGCCGAACGCATCCAACAGCCAACCCCCTGCAACCAGTCCAAGCCAACCGCCGCCCGAAAATCCCAGGACGGAGCCGGATGCATTGAAATGCAGGAATCCAATCCCGCACGCCGAGAAGACCGTGAGCGCAAGGCCGATGCCATGAACGATGCGCACTTGCGGGCTCAGGGGCTCCGACCGGTTTCTGAGAATCCGAGCGCTCAAAAGGCCGAAAATCAGGGGGAAAAGATATGCAGAATATCCGAAGGCGTGCAAAAAGAGATCCGCAAACCAGGCGCCAAAACGACCTCCCAGATTGCGAATCGGTCCACCATCGCCCGTCGAAGTCCAGCCTGGATCCGCTGAGGAATACGACACCAGACAGATCAGGAGATAGCCCGTCAGCGCCGCAAGGGCGATAACCAGCACCTCTCTGCCCAGTCGGATGAGTCTAGGCGGGATAGCAGGCTCAGAAGGATTGCGGGTGTTTTTCGTTTTTGCCTGAGCCAAGGGGTTTGACCTGTTGGTCGCTCGACCAATTGAAAGGCGAATTATATCGAATCCTGCCCTCTTCCCTAATAACCTAAATGAGGTGTTGAGATTTATGGATTCTCGACAGCGTTACTGGGAAAATACGGTTCGGAACCAATTTCGGAGCAAAAAATGGAAACCGCCCAGCATTGTCGATTACTCATCCTCGGTTCCGGGCCTGCCGGCTATACGGCCGCCGTCTACGCAGCACGCGCAAATCTCTCTCCCGTATTGGTAACCGGAATTGCGCAAGGCGGTCAGCTCATGACGACCACCGACGTCGACAACTGGCCGGGGGATCCACATGGCCTAACCGGTCCCGACCTGATGGCGCGCATGCTTACCCATTCCGAACGGTTTGGAACTCAGGTGATCTTTGACCATATCCATACAGCAAAACTGGATGAGCGTCCGTTTACGCTTCAGGGCGATACGGGCACCTATACCTGTGACGCGCTAATCATCGCCACTGGCGCCTCTGCACAGTACCTGGGCCTTGAATCAGAGGAGGCATACAAGGGAAAAGGCGTGTCTGCCTGCGCAACCTGCGACGGCTTTTTTTACCGGGATAAACCCGTTGCGGTCATTGGCGGGGGAAATACAGCCGTAGAGGAGGCACTGTATCTCTCTGATATTTGCTCCCGCGTCACCTTGGTTCACCGGCGGGACAGCCTCCGAGCCGAAGCCATCCTTCAAGATCAGCTTTTCTCGCGAGCAGGTGAAGCGGGAAACGTGACTCTGGCGTGGAACCACACCCTCAGCGAAGTACTCGGAGACGACAGCGGCGTCACGGGCATTCAGGTCCAGGATACGCTTTCGCAAGAACAACGCCGCATCGATGTCCACGGCGTATTTATCGCTATTGGCCATATCCCCAACACGGAACTCTTTACCGATCAACTCGATATTCAAGGCGGCTACATCCGCGTTAAATCTGGTATCGACGGTGACGCCACGACTACCAGCATCCCGGGGGTCTTTGCCGCAGGGGATGTCATGGATCATGTCTACCGGCAGGCAGTTACCTCTGCCGCGACTGGGTGCATGGCGGCGCTTGACGCCAAACGCTTCCTTGATCAGGCTGACTAAGCACGCCTCATGGGAAAAAAACCAGGATCCGGAATCTCGCCCGAGGATGCTGAGTTATTCAAGGCGGCAGTGGCAAAGGTCCAACCTCTGCCACATGAACCACGCGCAGCTGCCCCTCGTGCTCAGGTCAAACGAACCTCTGCTCAGGCAAGCGAGCGGCCCGCACAAGGCCTCTTTCGCGAAGAAGGCGAACTCTTCTATCGCGCGGATCTTGCCAAAGAAAGACTGAAGGAGTTACAGCGCGGACGTTTTCGGCCAAGCGCGACTATCGACCTGCACCGACAGACGGTTGCGCAAGCGGAACAGTCTCTACTGCAATTTTTAAACACGCATACCGACTTCAGTTTTCGCTGCCTCCTTGTGATTACGGGAAAAGGTTCGCACTCTCCTGAGGGCTATTCCCCCGTCCGTGTGGCAGCTCTCGATCTGTTGCAATCTCAATCGTGGGTACAGGCCTATTGCTGGGCACAGCCAGAAGATGGGGGTACAGGAGCGTTCTATGTGCTCACTCGGAAGCTTCGCTCGTAACCATTGCAACGGCGAGGGCAGCAATGCCCTCCTCCCTGCCTGTGAAACCCAGTCGCTCAGTGGTCGTTGCCTTAATATTGACTTGCACGGGCGAAATATTCAGATCCGCCGCAATATTGCCGCACATCTCCGTAATGTAGGGAGCGACCTTGGGCTTTTCTGTGATGATAGTTGCGTCGATATTTGAGACACTCCACCCGTCGGCTTTGACTATCTCACCGGCTGCCTTTAGGAATTCCCGACTGCTGCGTCCCCGGTGAGCCGGGTCCGAGTCGGGAAAGTGTCGCCCGATATCTCCGGCGCCAACCGCGCCAAATAGCGCGTCGCAAATGGCATGAAGCAGTACGTCAGCGTCGCTGTGCCCGGATAACCCCAACGGGTACGGAATCAACACCCCGCCCAGCCGGAGTTCACAATTCTCAACCAGCCGGTGGACATCGTAACCCTGACCTATTCGGAACATGGTACGCGCTCCTGTAGGTCCAAAATGGCACCGGCGAGTGACAGGTCGGAACCGGACGTGATTTTGAGATTGTGAGAAGAACCCGCAACAATCCTCGGATACAGGCCCAAATATTCAACGGCCTGGGCATCGTCTGTGCATTCCAGGTTTTCAGCTCCCACCTTATTGAGCCCCTCCTGGAGCAATGCCACAGGAAACAACTGCGGAGTCTGCGCGCGCCATAGGCTTCCTCTAGACACTGTCTGCGTCACTTCACTTTGCCTTGTTGCGGCCTTTAGGGTGTCACTGACAGGGGTCGCAAGCAATCCGCCCGGAAAACGAAATTCGATTTCATCGATCAGTCGGTTAATATCCGCCACCTCTACACAGGGTCGAACTGAATCGTGCACCAGTACCCAATCGGCCTCTTTCCCCTGGCGCGTGAGCTCGGATAGGCCGTTTCTCACCGTCTCGCTCCTATTTTGACCCCCCTCATATGACCAAACGGAGCCTGGAAGCCGAGGAATGATGCTGGGCCACGCGGGATCATCAACAGCAAGACCCACGCCGATGCCCGAGATACGCGTCACTGCGTTTAGCCGGCGCAATGTTCGAAGAATCACCTCTTCCCCGTTGAGCGTATGGTATTGCTTCGGCAAATCACTGCCGAACCGTGTTCCGGTGCCCGCTGCGGGAACGATTGCCCAGATTCTTGTTTTCACACTCTGATAACTTGGTTTCAAATTAGGAGATGTCGCAGGAGTTTACGATAAAATAGGGTTTTTCTTGGCTTGCCCGCACTCGTGTCACCCTCCTCTGCTGTCTCGCCAGCTCCACCAGCGAGCAAACAGCCAAAAAACTGGCCGCACTCTCCGGGCTCTGCGTTGGCCCTGAGAATCGCTGAGTTCGCACAGACTCAACCTCACCTTGCGGTTCTCGCGCCGTCCGTCAGAGAGCTCGAGCTTCTGGTTGACGAACTCCGGTTCTTTCTGGATGAGGACAGCAACCGAGTCTGTGTCCTGCCTGGCTGGGAATGCCTGCCCTACGACCGTTATTCACCTCATCCGGAGATTACTTCACAGCGGATCCGCACATTGGAGCAGTTGTGCCGACCGGATCCCTTTATTCTGCTCGTTTGCGCCGAGCAGATCCTGTTTCGGTTACCAAAAAAAGAGTTTATCTCTGGCGCCAGCTTTAATCTTTCCCGCGGGGATACGATCGATGCGTTCAAGCTTCGAGATCAACTCTCGGATGCCGGCTACCTCGGCGTCTCCCAAGTTCAATCTGAGGGTGAATATGCGATCCGCGGGGGGATTATTGATGTGTTTCCCATGGGGGCGACAGCACCCTTCCGACTCGATCTATTTGGAGACGAAATAGAAAACATTCGCTTTTTCGATCCTGAGAATCAGAAATCAACGGGGGAAACCACAACTCTCAGCATTCTCCCTGCCAGGGAGTTTCCCACGGACCAGGCTGCGATCGAGCAATTCCGTAAATCATACCGACAACAGATGGCGGGTGATCCTCAGTCGTCATTGATTTACCGCGAAGTCTCTGCGGGCCGCTTCCCTGCGGGCATAGAGTTTTATCTTCCACTCTTTTTCAATCCGCCGGGCATCATTTTTGACTTTCTTCCGAAAGATCTTCAATGGCTTGTTCCAAAAGACTGGCGAGATCAGATCCACACTGAACTTGCGAGTGTCCGGGATCGGTTTGAGTACTGCAGCCTTGACTCTGAGCGACAACCGCTCTCTCCCGAGACGCTGTGTCTCGACCCCGACACCGCGGCAAATCAGATTTTGGACTCTGAGGTTATTGAGATCGGCCATCATGGAACTCCGGGCTCCGCCTCGCGGTATACCGACTCTCCGCCAGTCTATCCCGTCGATCACAAATCTAACTCACCCTTTGCTGCTCTAATTGACCGACTCTCCGGCCGTTCCAAGCCGAAGATTCTGCTAAGCACAGAGACCCCGGGCCGGGCTCAATCATTAACAGAGGTTTTGGCCGGTCATAATTTTCACGCGAAGCCGGTCGGCAACTGGGAAGCGTTTCTTGATTCTCCAAGCGACACCCTCGCCGTCATCTCCTCTCAACTTGATCGAGGGCTCGTCTCGGCCCAGCCTTATGTTGAGATCGTCGTGGAATCCCAACTCTACGGTGAACGGGTGCATCGCCGAAAACGAGGCAAGACTCAGGATCCCGAAGCGATTATTCGTTCTATTGCGGAGCTCCATGACGGGGACCCCGTCGTTCACCTGGAACACGGCGTCGGTAGATTCGGAGGCCTGCAGTGGCTGGAAATTAACAGCCGAAAGAACGAGTTTCTGGTGATCCACTATCTCGACGACGGCAAACTCTACATACCCGTGATCAATATCAATGTGCTCTCGCGGTATATCGGTGGAGATCCGGAGCATGCGCCACTGCATCGCCTGGGAAGCGATCAATGGAAAAAGGCACGAGGCCGTGCGAAGAAACGTGCCCACGATGCAGCCGCGGAACTTTTAAAAACACAGGCATTGCGGACACTTCGCCCGGGCCGCCGCTTCCCCCAGCCCCAAGTGGAGTATGCTGCCTTTCGGGCCGGATTCTCCTATGATGAGACCCCTGACCAAGAGCAGGCGATTCAGGAAGTGCTCTCGGATCTTGAGGGGTCGGCACCGATGGATCGGCTGGTGTGCGGCGATGTCGGATTCGGCAAGACTGAGGTCGCCCTGCGGGCTGCCTTCGTCGTGGCGCAAAACGGATATCAGGTAGCGGTACTGACCCCAACGACCTTACTGGCCAATCAGCACCAGAACACCTTTACTGAGCGCTTTTCTGATTACCCCATCAGAATAGAAGGGCTCTCCCGCTTCAAGTCACACGCCGCCAATGCCGAACTGGTGCGGGGCATCCGCAGCGGTGCGGTCGACATCGTGATCGGCACGCATCGCCTGCTTCAGGGGGACCTTGAATTCCAGCGTCTCGGTCTCGTGATCATTGATGAGGAACATCGCTTTGGTGTGCGTCAAAAGGAGCGGCTGAAGCAGCTTCGTGAAGAGGTCGATGTCCTCACGCTCACCGCCACCCCGATTCCCAGGACCCTCAACATCGCTTTATCCGGGCTGCGCTCCATTTCCTTGATCGGTTCTCCGCCGCCCGGACGGGTCTCGATAAAGACTTCGGTGCAGCGCTACTCGACGCATCTAATTCGGGAGGCTTGTCTGCGTGAGATGCATCGTGGCGGACAGGTGTATTTCCTCCACAACGAAGTGAGGACGATCGACCGGGTCGCGACGGATCTGAAAGAGCTGATTCCCGAAGCATCAATTGAAATCGCCCACGGCCAAATGCCCAAGGGTGATCTCGAATCCGTGATGCGGGATTTCTATCATCAGCGGTTCGATTTGTTGGTCTGCAGCACCATCATCGAAAGCGGTATTGATATCCCAACCGCCAACACCATCATCATGAACCGGGCTGACCGGTTCGGCCTTGCGCAGCTTCACCAGTTGCGTGGACGCGTTGGCCGATCTCGGCATCAAGCCTATGCCTTTTTGTTGGTGCCTGATCCTGAATTGATGACGGCATCAGCGAAAAGGCGACTGCAGGCTCTGGAAGCCCTGACAGAACTTGGCGCTGGGTTCGCCCTCGCAAATCATGATCTCGAAATAAGAGGTGCCGGCGAACTGCTCGGAGAGGGCCAGAGCGGGGTCATCGAAGAAATCGGATTCTCGATGTATTCCGACTACCTGAACCGAGCAATCCGGGATCTTTCCGAAGAGCCGGCTGCCCGGCAGCTTCCTGATGACTCAGTATGCGAGATTGATCTGGAAACGAGTGCCTATATTCCGGAAGATTACATCCCGGATGTGCATACGCGCCTTGTGCTCTATCAACGCATAGCCGATTGCGAGGATAAAGGCTCGCTTTACGAGTTAAATCTCGAGATGGTTGATCGCTTTGGTTTGTTGCCTCCTGAAACGAAAATGCTCTTTCAGGTAAGCGGGATCCGGATCAAAGGAAAAACTGCCGGGATCAGGGAACTGAGGTGCGGCCCGCGCGGCGGTCGAATGACGTTCCATCCTGACGCCGGCGTCTCACCCGACCGATTTGTGACCCTTCTTAGCGAACATTCCGGATTGTTTTCAATGAAAAGCCCGCTTGAACTTTCCCTGCCCTCTGATCTTGCTGATTCAGCGCTTCGGGCCATGCTGGCGGATTGGGTACTCGACACCCTGGACGAATCTCAGGCACTGACACCACTTCCTGCTGAAATAACCCATCAGTTTACTCATGGGACTTAAACATCGGCCTTTGGTTTCCATGTGGCTTCGCCGGACCCTAGGACCCTGCTTTTTTGTTACGCTTTATGTAGCCGGAGTATCTGTCTCCTGGGGAAATGAGCCCCTGGGATTAGAGTACCTCATCTTTACCCACCAGGGATCCTCCCAATCCTCACCAGAGCAGGACACCCGGCACAACCATCTGCTGGCGCTGGACGAACTCTCCAGCATCGATACGGTTTTCGGGAGAGGTCACTCGCTCCTTTCAAACTCAGGGATACTGAAGGCATACAAAACACGATTGAGTGCAAGCCCGTTTTATCGCGTTACCCTTCACGCACAAGCCGTGATCCTGGCCTCGGGAAAAGTTTCTCCAATTCGCTTCCGGGTAAAACGCAAAGGGGCCCCACGGCCATCTGATATTCGCATCGTTTTTCAGTATCAGGGTGCGCCGAATCGGCCGATCACAACGTCCGTGGTTTACACGCCGCACTCTGGAGACACGTTGACGCCCGAGAAAACCGCCCCCCCACAACCTCAGGAAACGCAGCCTGTTCCCTGGATCATTCGCGACTCCCGCCGGCTAGTCCTCGGGAAAGTGCAATACCTGGGACACCCTAATTTCGGAATGCTTTTCGTTTTAGCCGAGAAACGCTAGAACGGACTTACGCTGCCTGATTGGGAAACTCTGCTGTGTTGCCGTTTTGATCTTCCCGGTACTCGGGAACCAGCCCGATAGCGATCTCGCGTGCCCGCTCGTGATCGTAAATCTCGACACACTGGCGTAACTCCTCGAGTCGGCTCTCCAAATGTGTTCTATCGAAACTGCGACTTTGCGCGAGCAGGATCTTCTCGTAGGAGGTTGGGGTCAGGTTCTCATCCGGATGGAAAAGTTCTTCGGTCAGTTTCTCTCCGGGCCGCAAGCCTGTGTATCTAATCTCGATCTCTTCGTCAGGCACCTTTCCGGACAGGCGGATTATCTGGCGTGCCAGATAATCGATCTTTACGGGCTCACCCATGTTGAGCACGAATATCTCCCCTCCCCTGCCGATCGCGCAGGCTTGGAGAATCAACTGGCAGGCCTCCGAGATGGTCATAAAGTACCGTGTCATCATAGGATCCGTCACCGTAACCGGGCCGCCCGCACGAATTTGCCTTTCAAAAAGCGGGACAACGCTCCCTGCTGAGCCAAGGACATTGCCAAATCGAACCGTGATAAAGGCGGTCGTCGATTCCGCGTTATTCAGTTGTGCAACCATTTCTGCCAGCCGCTTACTTACACCCATCATACTGGTCGGATTTACCGCTTTGTCCGTAGAGATCAGGATAAATTTCTCCACCCCACTCTCAACAGCGGCACGCGCCGTAACGATGGTCCCTACAGTATTGTTTCGGATTGTCTCCCGCAGTTGGGCCTGCAGCATTGGAACATGTTTGTATGCAGCTGCATGAAAAACGACCTGGGGGCTATATTGGGAAAAGACAAACCGCACGGCTTGTGAATCGCAGACATCGCCCAACAAGCGCCGGAAGCGAACGTCAGGAAACTGTTCCTCGAGCTCCAGTGCCAATGAGTACAGGCTAAACTCGTTCTGCTCGAAAAGCGTAATCTCCTCGGGCTCAAGCCGAGCCACCTGCCGGCATAATTCACTCCCAATGGATCCCGCTCCGCCTGTAATCAAAACTCGCCGGCCGTTGATCATCCCCGCCATTGCTTCCCAATCGAGGTTGACAGGGTCGCGTCCAAGAAGATCGTCCAACTCTACCGATCGAAGATCTGCGCTGGATGCCGTACCGTCAAGGATATCCTGAACCTTGGGCAGCGTCCTGAACGGCGTTTTCGCTCTTTCACAGTAGTCCACAATTGAGCGCATTTGTTCTGCATTGGCGCTTGGGACCGCGATCAGGATCAGTTCAACTCGCAAGAGTCGCGCCAACTGCGGAATCGCCGCGCACCGGTCCAGTACCCGAACGCCCTGAATTTCGCGCCCTTTCTTGGTCTGATCGTCGTCGATGAAACCCACGACGTCATAATGAATCTCCTGATTGCGGCCAAGGTCTTTCAGCAGCATATCTCCCGCAGCCCCTGCCCCCACAATCAAAACCCGTTTGCCCTCGCCCCGGCTCACTTGGCGGTCACGGAAAAGCCGATAAAGGATTCTGCTTCCGATCAAAAGCCCCACAAGGAAAACACCATGTAACGGGAAAACAGACCTCGGTACCGCAACAAGTCGGGTCGCAAGAAAGATCGAGAAGGCCACCACCGCGGTCCCGACGACCACAGACTTCAAAATGACCGAAAGATCGTGTGTCGACGTGAAGCGCCATGCACCCCGATGGACGCCGAAAACTACGAAAAAGACCAGATGCCAGAACACGACCAGCGGAAGCACTGCGAATGCCTGATCCAAGAACACGTCCGGAATCTGGTCGAGGTTGAACCGGAACCAGTATGCCCCTAACCAAGCGACACACGCAGCAGCCGCATCGTGCGCCAGTACCGGCCAGCGGCCGAAAAGATACCGCACCGCGGCTCTCACCCGATCTAACCAGGATCGCTCCATACCGATGTTAATTCGCTGCCCGTCTCGAGATGTTTGCACTCGCGCGAATCGCGAGGATTGCGTACCCAAGGAGCATAACAAGCGTCACAAGAAAGAACCATAGGCCGTGCTGCGGATACCAAACCACCAGGGTTGCCAGAACGGCTGCAACAAAAGCCATTGCCCCTATCAGCACGGCGACCTTCCCATGGCTCCAGCCCGCCAGAATTAGTTTCTGATAGAGATGTTCACGGTGCGCCTGGGTAATTCGCTTTCGTTTCAGCAGTCTGTGACCCAGCGTGAGCGTCGCGTCAAACACAAATACGCCGAGGAGAATCAAGAACGCCTCGGCCGGTAGCCCATACTCACTCACCCCGATCAGGCTCATCGCGCCAAACCAGGCGCCCAAGGCGAGGCTTCCCACATCCCCCATAAACACCCGCGCGGGAGCCCAGTTGAACCACAAAAAGCCCAAGCATGCCCCGGCTAGCCCTACGTTCGTGAGAGCCAAAAACTCTTGGCCCGACGCTGCAAACCAGATTGCAAGCGTACCGCTCGCTATAAGACTCTGAACTCCTGCAACTCCGTCTGCTCCGTCCATGAAGTTGAACAGATTCATAAGCCAGAAAAGCCCAATCGTTCCTGCAAGAAGCACTGCGGCGAACGACCAGTCGGAGGTCTGCCCAAAAATTAGGAGCGAGTGATCCCCGATCGATCCAACGGCGAGAAGGGTTGTTAAGGTTAGACCCGCTATCAGACGCAGACCAACGCCGAGACTGAATCGATCATCGAGAAACCCCATTACGCCAACACCGGTTAGCGATACGATCACAAGAAGATCTAGATGGGCGTTTTTCGTACCCTGCAGTAGGTGGACCATAACGCCTGCTATTGCGACACAGCCAAAGATGGCCAAGCCACCGCCCCTCGGCACCACGTGGTCATGAAGACCCCGAGAGGAAGGCTCGTCCTTGCTCAGGAGAAGGCTATCCGTCCTCAGAAACCACCCCAAGACTAAGCCCGTCATCACCCCGCTCCCAAGGAGCGTTATTAAATAGATTCCGCCCGACATTGAATACGATTTATCTTCTTCGTTGATCCAGGTCTATGGGTAAAACCGCCTCAACGACTGGGGTTGAAGCCCGAGGGCCCTGTTATTTGAAAACAGAAAATCCTTTTCGAGGCGACTCACAAAATCCTTGGGCACCTCACTGAACCACGGCAGCCAGTTCACCAAGGAAAAGAGGAAGCGGACACTTCTACGCCTGCACAGCAACTTGACTCCACCCACACAAGCTGCTGCTTGCGTGCGGTTGACCATTTCCGCAAAGGACAAAGTTTCGCCTCCACCCAATTCAACAAGAGTCGGCGCAGATTTTCCGCTTGCCGGACGGGCCGTTCCCGGCTCATCTAACGCCTGGCTCAATAGGGCTGTTGTCCACTCCGCGATGTCATCGCAGTGAACAGGCTGCCTGCGGCCTTCTGCGAATTCGAGATTCGGGCGGATTCTGGTATACCTTGTGAACGCTTTGATTTTATTGATATTTCTACCCCGCACTCCTCCGTAAATTAGTGTCGGTCGCAGGACAACGGTTAACCCCGAAGCGCCGGACCGGAATCGCGCGAGCCACTCTTCCCCCTCCCGGAGTCTGGACGCGATACCGGGGGCACGTTCATCATCCGAGTCCATTTTCGTGACAGCGCTGGTAGAACTCAAGACGATCCAGGGCGTTCGATCTCCGACAGATGCTCCTAAGAATCTTTCAAAAGCAGACAGTTCCCAAACTGGGCAAAGGCTCACGACCGCAACCACATTCAAACCTGCGCCGATATTGTTGCGAACCGCCATCTCCGGATGAATCGTGCTCGAAGGCGGGGATCTCCTCACAGCGTCGGGATGTCGAGTGACGCTGACCGTCCGCAAGCCACAGGCATTTAGGCGCGAGTTAACCGCATCACCCACATCACTCCTTGCGCCGAAAACCAGCACGACCGGATGCTGTCCAGTCAGCGTTTGCCCGATCTTGACCAGTGAACTGTCAACCGGTCGGCTCCCTTGAGCCGCATGCCGGTTGCGGCGAGCACTTATCGTGATAAACAAAACCTTTCCGCATAGGCCCAGCACGGTCAATATGCACGCCCTAAGAGCCCGCGACAGTACACCCTGAGCGCCGAATTTATTCAAATAACGCCGAAGCCCCTCCTCTTTATGCCGTAGCAGCGAGATCTCTGTTACCAACCCCGAACCCCCCTGATAATGAAAAACAGACGCGTCAGGAAGAAATCCGATCTTCCAACCGTGTTCACGAGCACGCCTGCAATAGTCCAAATCCTCAAAGTGAAGAAAATAGCCCTCGTCAAACCCCCGGATTTGCTCATGTACCTCCCGTCGAACCATCATGCACGCACCCGAAATCGCATCAACATAAACAGATGTTCTCGGAAGCGGCTCATCATGTCGATCAAAAGTTGGCAGCATCCGAAGCGGGCTGATCGATCTTGCCACCTTGCCGCAGGCGCGAAGCAATGTCGGATCATGACGTCTGCTTCCCGCTTGCTCACGCCCTTGAAAGTCAAGCAACAGCGTGCCGCAAATCCCGCTCTCGGGATGAGCAGCAAGGTACGCTGCCATCTTCTGGAGAGCTCCCTCAGGCATGAACGCATCGGGGTTTAAGAACAATATCAGGTCGTTGGTGGCCTTGGTCGCCCCAATATTCGACGCGGCGCCAAAACCATAGTTTTGGTCTAGTTGTATCAAGCGCACGTCGGACTGGCGGCTTAGAAAGTCTGCACTGGTATCCGAAGAGTCATTATCGACAACAATCAGCTCACTACTCGGTGTCAACCGGCGCAGAGAACTTATCGCCGCCTCCAGGAAGGCGCCCGAATTGAAGTTGACAATAACTATCGAGATACTGGACACGGAGATATACCCAACCTACACGACCCGATCTTCACCCATCGAAGATTGCCCTCTACCGTTAGGATTCTCGGCCTCTATAAGTATGGCGAATCTCGTAGATGGGTTTGTCCTGGGACTCGTGGTAGGTTCGAGCCTGGAGCTCGGCAAGGAGTCCCACCGTAACAAATTGAAGCCCGATTAGTGTCAAGACAATACCGGCCAGAACAGCGGGTCTACCGGCGAGCGCTATCCCAAGGAAGACTCGCTCAATGAAAAGCCATCCGAGTACACTCCCACCGGCGACGGTGCACGCGAGCCCAATACTGCCAAAAAACTGGATAGGCCGCGCAGAATAGCCCATCAGGAACTTCACCGTAAGCAGATCAAGCAGCACTCGGAATGTGCGCGATAACCCGTACTTCGATACGCCGGCGGTCCGGGGATGATGCCGCACCTTGACTTCGCTCATGCGAACCCCATACCAACTGGCAATGGCCGGTATGAAACGATGCATTTCTCCATACAGACGCAGGTTCTTTGCTACGTCCTTGCGCATGGCCTTTAGCGTGCAGCCGTAGTCATGGAGTTTGACATCCGTGGTTGTCGAAATCAGCCAGTTGGCAGCGCGCGATGGGAGTAATCGGAGCCACAATCCGTCTTTGCGCTCGTGCCGCCACCCACAGACCAGATCCATTCCCTGATCGATTTCCCGCAGCAGCATCCCAATATCTTGTGGGTCGTTCTGGCGGTCCGCGTCCATCGTCACCACAACTTCTCCTTCAGCGGCGCGAAGCCCCGCAGCAAGCGCCGCGGTTTGTCCGAAATTTCGTCGAAACTCAATCACCACGATCGACGAGTGGGTTCTTTGCAGCGCGGTCAGCACCTCCAGAGACCGATCTGTACTGCCATCATCTATGAAGATGATCTCATAGGACCTCCCGGTATCCTCCAGAGCCGCCAGAATGTCCCTGGTCAGTGGCTCCAGATTGTCCGCCTCGTTAAAGACCGGTAGGATGACCGATACCGCTAGATTTGACATGATTTTCTATTTCTTTTGGTTGTGGGGAGCGCGACCAGACATTCCCTATGCCTCGCTCCAGGGGCGCGCCAAAACTGCTTCCGTGTCTAAGCGTAGGTGACGATTGTAGTACGGGTCGCCTTTGGCGAGGACCTCGCCGTGACGCTTTCTGAACGCATCGACCTCTTTTTCAAACCGGGCTTTCTTTTCCGGCGTATCTTCATATCCGCGACTGACAGATTCATGGTGATACGCTCGGGCATACGGCGTAAAAATATTCAACAGGCCCTGACTTCGCAAGCGGAGACAAAAATCAACATCATTGCAGGCAATTTCAAACAGATGCTCGTCGAATCCGCCCAGAGCATTGTATAAATCGCGCTTCACCATCAGCATTGCACCCGTCACGGCAGATACGTTTTGAATATTGTGGAGCCTATTCAGATACCCCGAATACCCGCCCTCCACATGTTTATGGGGATGACCCGCATAAGTTCCGATTCCTATCGCGATGCCGGCGTGCTGAATGGTGTCGTCGGGATAGTACAGTTTGGCCCCGACGGCCCCGACCTCAGGGCGTTGAGAATGCTCAAGCATCGCCTCGAGCCAATCGCTATTGATCACCTCGATATCATTATTCATGAGCACCACATGGGCACCCCGGGCATTGTGCACGCCAAAATTGACAATTTGAGAAAAGTTAAACGGGACGTCCAGCCTGGCAAAACGAACGTGGTCGGTTTCTGACTGATATTGGGACATCAACTCGTGGGTCAAGGTCTCCGTGCTTCCGTTGTCCACACCGAGGATTCGGTATTGCGGATAGCGGGTATTTGCTAAGAGCGCGTCGATGCACTTCCGAAGCATGAGGGGTTGGTCACGAAACGGTATAACGATCTCCACCAGGGGCTGATTAATAATTTTCCGCCGGACCCGAAAAAAATGCGGCCCGTTGGCAGTCAGCACCTCTCCCTTGATACCTCGACGATCCAGCGCTTCGGTAACAGCCTGGCAACCGCGCATGTGCGCCAATGGCTTGGCACCTGTATCAAGGCTCGTAGACTGGACGGACTGGCGCCAGTGGTACAGCGGCTCAGAGATATGAATCACACGATCTGTCTGCTCTGTCACCCGCAAAAGCAGATCGAAGTCCTGCGCCCCGTCGAATTCAGGCCGAAATCCTCCGACCTGATCGATCAGATTCTTCCTGATCACCAGCAAATGCGTAATGTAGTTGTGGCATAACAACAGATCCGGCGAATAAGCCGGCTTCAGATGCGGCAGACCAAAATAGCCGTCGTGTTTTTGCTCTGTCCTATCGCTGAATGTGGTTTCATCGGTATAGACAACATCAGCGTTATGATCCGCGATCTTCTCGGCCACTTTCTGAAGGGCGCTTGGCGCCAGCATGTCGTCATGATCCATCAGTGCGATAAATTCGCCGTGTGCTCCGTCAACCGCCATCTGCGTGGCCACTGAAATTCCCGCACTTCTGGTGAGCTGAATCTTCGTGACTCTTGGGTCATCGAGGTTATCCAGGAATTCTCGTGTGCCTACGTTCGTAGAGCCGTCGTTGGCCAGAATCAAGTGCCAATGGGGGTAGGACTGCCCTAGGACTGAATTAACGGCATCCGCCAACCAAGCCTTCGGCGTGTTGTAAACCGGAATCACTACCGAAATCAACGGCCCGGCGGGGGTAGCTGTAATATCTAAGTCGACATTATTCTGTCCGACTTCAGTCAGGTACGAAAACCGTTCCGTCGGAGATGCAGGCTTCTGAGAGAGTTGCTCAATAGCACTAAGATTGCGTACCTCGTCCTGAGGCTTTCTCCATCCAAAGAAGATTTTTCGAAGAACCTCTGCAACCCTCCAGGCCTTGGATGACTTTAGAAGCTCGAGCTCGGCGTGTTTAAGGCTATGCTTTTTCTCACTTTGCGCAAGTTCCGATTCGAGCTCCAAGACGCGATTCCGGGCCGCGTCGAGCATACCCTCTTTGCCCCAAAGTCCGCGAACCAATCTCTCATCTGCATCAGGACCAAAGACCATCTTGGGCCATACCATTTCAAGGTCAATCACGTACGAGACATCGGGACCCGAAATCAGCAACCCTGAGTCAATTGCGACTCTCACTCCTCTCGCCCGATTGGAAAAACGTCCCTTAAAGACGCCTGCCAGGGTCCCGACATCAATTTCTTTCGTATCGGCTCCCCCCAAGGGGAAAGTATTGCCAGCGCTCGTCACTGTTCCCGCCTTGATTCGAGGCAATCCCAGCCACGATGGAAAAATCAGATCGAGTGCCTCGGGAATTCCTGGGTAGCTGGAAAAACGGAAGACAAACCGACATCCAGATCCGCTCGAGCTGGAAGGAAACGGAATCACAGCGTGTGATCGCTCTGAGTCTTCATCTCCCCCGAGCGACCCGACTAGTTCAACTGCGTCCTGATCACCAAACCGACGTTCAAGCATGCTGGTTATTTCGATAACACCAAAACTTAGCAGAGTCTCCCTTCGAAACATCCTTTCGAACTCTTCGACCGCGGTGAGCGCCGGATCTGGGGCAACCCCCACTTCGCTACACGCACCAACTAAAAACTCATAATGAGTGGTGCCCCACCGCCTAGCAGCAGGTAGGCTGTCTAGTGCGAGGGCGCTTCGACTTAGGAAATAGACCAGCGCCCGGCAGTACATGGCGTCTAAGCTAAGTCGCTTGGCCGGACAACGCCACTCCTGATCTATCGGGATGAAGTTGTCGTCGTCTACCAGAATATTATCGGGAAGCAGGTCGACCCATACCGTAGTTTGGCCCTTCGTAATGGCCTCAAGAAATTCGAAAAACCTTTGTGCTAGATCTTTGAATCGTTCAACATCGTTTAGCCGAAGCGCATCCAACCATAACTCATCCAAGGTCGGACCGGTTTTGTAGTCTTCCCGGTCCAACACGTGCTCAATATCTTTCTGTTCTTCCCTTCCCCCCTCCGATAGATTCTCTGTTTCAAATATGGGTCGCCGCTCAACTATCGTTTCACCGCGGGGCTTGACCGTTTTCGTCCAATACTGGCGCACACGTTGCCCGATCGACTGATGGATAAAGTCAAGCTCTATAGGGTCGCGCTCGGCTTTGTCGCGCCTCCAGAAGACCTGGTATTTCGAAACATCCTGAAGCGGAAATCTTCGCGATTCCTCAAACAGTGACCACACGTGCCTAATGGGAACCGAGCCGGGGAAACGTGCCCCCCCGAATTCATCGACATAACCGGCGAGATGTCTCCACGCTTCCGGGGTTTCATATAGGAAGGTTTGGCGGATCAGCAGTTCTGGATTATCAACATCCGGCAGCACCAGGATACTCTCTTCACCCAGTGAGTCGCCTTCCGGGCTGTTGGCGCGGAGAATGGATGTGATCGGGTGGCGTGAGGATTGTGGCTCGGCCGCCATAATCACCCCGCCCTGATCAAGGGTTTTTATCAGAATTTGCCCTAGTCCATCGAAGAGATCTTCCGAATCGTTGCTTTTGCTGCCAACAAAGACAACATCAGGAACTGGGATATCTGTAAACGGCTCGCCCGGTGAGTGAATACTGTCATCGCCGCACAGCAAACGTGCAACTTCCAGATATTCGGCTCTGGAATCACAAATACGGACTCGACTTGCGTCATCCAGAAGTTGGCGCGCCATCACAAGCCCTTCCCAGTTCCAGAGCAGCACCGAAGGGTGCTCTGGCAAACCCAGCAAATCAGACACTCCCGCTGACTCGAGCCGAAGGTGAGGTAGTCCCTCGACCGCTGCGCCTAGGGGTTGAGCCTCCCCTGCAATCCCAGACAAATCAGGGAACCGGTTGACTGCCCGACGCAACTTCTCAGGGAGGAGACCGAAGCTCAATGGCGTGTCCGGATTGTTAGCGCTGTCATTCATGAATGGGGGAACGCGATCGCGAGGCCAAGATCTGCCACCCCAAAGTCGCCCGGCGCACCCCGCACCGGCATATGAATGAGATCGTACCTTCGATCTACGGCGACATTGTCACGACTGAGATCATCCTGCGCGATACCAATCGAAAGAAAGTATTCCCCGGGAATAAGAGCACAAATGAAGTCGAAGCGCACGAGGATCTCACAGCCTGCCGCGAGACTTGGCACCTCAATACCCCTTTCTCGGGTATTCGCGCCAAAAACAGTTCGACCATCAACCGTTTTCACCGTGAATCCGATGATCAGATCTTTGACGTTCTCAACAAAGAACACGGAGAGATCAAGGCCCACTTTTTGTCCGCGCTCGAACCCGCCTCTTACGGGTCCATTCTCCCCATGTAGCGCATAGTCATAGATCGCGACCCGCTGATCACCCCAGCGATACTCATTCGAATTGTAAAGCGGCCGAGTTGGGCAAAGGTCCGGCGGGCACTTTACGCTCACGGGGCTTCGCGTTTTTCCTGAAGATACTCTAATCTTCCCGCCGACCCCGGCCCTGTCTTCTTCCATAGTGCCTGATGGAGGCGACGCCGGCGATTCCATTAACTGAGGTTGAGTTGCAGCTGAACGCTCTGATCCAAAAAGATCTTCCAGATAGTCCTGGATCACGGCCTTAGGCTCGCCTTTTGACCGGATATTTCCAGACTTCAAATAAATCGCACGTGAGCAGTGGGCTTGAACAAGGTCTACCGAATGGGTAACAAAAAGAATCGTTTTTCCTGCTTTTTGCATCTCCTGAAAACGACGGAAACACTTTCGCTGAAATCGAATATCACCGACGGCGAGAGCTTCGTCGACAATCAGGATGTCTGGGTCCGTATTCACAGCAGTTGCAAAAGCAAGCCGGACATACATACCGCTGGAGTAGGTACTGACCGGGTGCTCGATAAACTCTCCGATGCCGGCAAACTCGACGATATCCTCGAAACGATCCTCAACCTCTTCTCTGGAAATGCCCAACAAAGCTGCATTCAGATAAACATTCTCCCGCCCAGAAAACGCGGGATTAAAGCCCGCGCCGAGCTCCAAAAGCGCGGCCAATCTGCCGCTCACCGCTACTGTGCCCCGGGTTGGAGTGAGCGTACCGCATACCATCTCAAGCAGGGTGGATTTTCCGGAACCATTTGGGCCGATAATCCCGACCGTCTCTCCCGAAACGACGTCAAAGCTGACGTCATTCAATGCCGTAAAGACCGAATGGTAGGTGCGCCCGCGGACCGAATACATCTCGCGGATCCGGTCGATCGGCCTGCCGTAAATTCGGTAATCCTTGCCCAGCCCCGTTACACTGATTGACGACTCAGAGGACATCTGCGAATCCTCTTCGCGTTCTTTGGAACCAAGCGAGCGACATCCAGGCAATCACGACTGAAGCAACTCCATACAGGCCTAATCCATTCCAGTTGGGGAGTTCACCCCACAACACGACCGCCCTAAACTGTTCGATGATGTAGGTAAGAGGATTAAGGTAGAGCAGGTTTTGGAACTCGACAGGCAACGCGGTCTTGGGGTAAAGAATGGGCGCCATGAAAAAAAGCACCGTGCTGAGCAGGCCCATCATCTGCGCAATATCCTTGAGGTACACCGCCGTCGCCGAGATAAGCCAACCGACGGCGATACAAACGAAGGCAAGAACAAACAACGGAATTGGGAAAAGCACCGCCGTCCAGGGAATGCTTCCCTGGACGAAAAAGAGATACGCTAGAAGGATTCCTGTGCTGATTACACCCTGAAAGAACGCGCTGATCACGGTGACCCAGGGCAACGCCTCCAAAGGGAAGACGACTTTTTTAACGTATTGCGGGTTGGAGACAATCAGGGTTGAGGCCTGTGTGAGGCACTCCGCCAGGATGCCGTGGACCAACATACCGGAAAACAGGATAGCAGCAAATTCCGCATTGCCTCCACTCTGCGAAACCCACCGGACCTGGAGGATCGTGCCAAAAACGAAGGTATAGACAGCAAGCAACAGAAGTGGCGTTAATAGAGACCATAGCAAACCCAGCACTGTCCCGCGGTATCGCCCCAGAATCGCCCGCTTTGCGAGCTGGCCAATGACAAAGCGGTGTTCGACAATGCTCCCGGGAATATAGAGCGGATCCGCGCGATGGCGCGTGGTAGTTGATCGCAAAAGCTCTCTCCGCACTGTGCTAAGGATGCCTTAAGAGTCGCCCGAATGATGCTCCGTCACCAACTCACGAAGATACTTTCCATACGTGCTCTTGCCTAGGTTTGAGGCCAGCTCTGCAAGAGCTTCGATCCCGATGTAGTCCATACGGAATGCGATCTCCTCGGGACAACAGATCTTCATTCCCTGACGCGTCTCGAGCGTCTCGATAAACACCGAAGCCTGCAGGAGAGACTCATGGGTACCGGTATCAAGCCAGGCGGTACCCCGTCCCAGCAACTCGACGTTGAGGCTGCCTTGCTCAAGATAAACCCGGTTAAGGTCGGTGATTTCCAGTTCACCGCGATCCGACGGTTTCAACGATCGTGCATAGTCAGCCGCGTTCTGATCGTAAAAATACAGGCCCGTCACCGCGTATCGTGAACGCGGTTTTGTCGGTTTTTCTTCAAGTGTTTGCGCTCTACCCTGATCGTCGAAGCTCACCACCCCGTAACGCTCGGGATCATTTACAGGATAGGCGAATACCGTCGCCCCGGCCTTCAGCGCGGCGGCACGCCTGACGGCATCGGATAATTGATCGCCGTGAAAAATGTTATCTCCGAGGATGAGCGAGCAAGGCCCGTTCCCGACAAATTCGGAGCCGATGATCAGTGCCTGCGCAAGGCCGTCCGGAGAGGGCTGGACCGCATAGGCGAGGTTTAAGCCCCATTGCTCTCCGGTTCCCAGCAGTTCCTGAAACCGCGGTGTATCCTGCGGCGTAGAAATCAACATGATGTCCCGGATACCCGCCAACATCAGGACGCTAAGCGGGTAGTAAATCATCGGTTTATCGTAGACCGGCAAAAGCTGCTTGGAGACCACCTGTGTTACCGGCGCCAACCGGGTTCCCGCTCCGCCCGCCAGAATCAGCCCTCTCATCTTGAACCTCCAAGGCCTAAACGTGTCGATGCCGATTGTTTGCCTCCGACTTCCTCGACCCATTGCTGATTATTCAAATACCACTCGATCGTCCGCTGAATCCCGGATTCAAACCGCTCTTGCGGTTGCCACCCAAGCTCATTTTTGATCCGCGAAGCATCGATCGCATACCGGAAATCGTGGCCTGGCCGGTCTTTAACAAAGGCGATCAGATCTGAATATCGACCTTCCCTCCGAGGCGAAATCCCACCCAATTCCCGACAGATCGTCTCCACCACTTCAAGATTCGTTCTCTCGGCGTCGCCCCCGATGTTGTAAGTGCGGCCCGATTGGCCCCGGCTCATGACCATGACGAGTGCCCTGGCGTGGTCATCGACATAGAGCCAATCGCGAATATTGTCCCCCTTTCCGTAAACAGGAATCGGGTTTCCTGCCATGGCCTGATGAATTACCACGGGAACCAGCTTCTCGGGGTATTGATACGGACCGTAATTGTTCGAACAGTTAGACACCACGGCATTGATGCCAAACGTTTCCCCCCAGGCCCGGACCAAGTGGTCAGAGGCCGCCTTGCTCGCCGAATACGGTGAATTCGGCTGATAGGACGAATCCTCATGAAACAGACCCGTCGCCCCAAGGGAACCAAAGACCTCATCTGTAGAAATATGATGAAAGCGGATTCTAGCGGCTTGAGCACCCGATTCAGTTGCGCGCCTTTCATCTTCTGCCCGGACCGCTTCAAGAAGATTATAGGTGCCATGGATATTTGTGTTGATGAAATCGCCTGGGCCATCGATGGACCGATCCACGTGAGACTCCGCGGCTAAATGCATGATGGCATCGGGGCGATAACGATCCACCAATTCCCGGATCGCGCCCGCCTCACGGATGTCGGTTTTCTCATGCCGGTATCCCGGATAGGCCGACTCCTTGGCCAACGTTGCCTCGTTTCCCGCATAAGTCAGAACGTCAACGTTGATAATCGCTGCATATTGATCAGCGATCAATTGACGAATCACGGCCGAACCGATAAATCCAGCCCCGCCGGTCACCATGACGCAGCACTGATTGGGCTCCGGGAGTATCTGGGTTGGCGTTGAAATGGAGGGGTGCGCGGTCATTCTTGGGTCTCCCCCTTGAGCTCGGAGTACAGCCCGCCTGCATATCGTCCTACGCCTTGTTCAACGTTATCGCAGGGGTTTGAAAAACCGGCCGCCTTCAAGCGGTCAATATTGGCTTCGGTAAAACTCTGGTACTTCCCTTGCAACGCTTCGGGCATTGGGAAGTAACTTAGTAACCCATCGCGACAAGCGTCTTCGAGCGACAAGCGGGGCTCGCCATCGATTTTCCGGCACGCGTTGATAACCGCTAAAGCGACATCATTGAAGCTTTGGGCGCTTCCTGTACCGACGTTAAAGATTCCGCTTTTCTCTGGATTATTCAAGAAATACAGATTTGCCTGAATAACGTCATCCACGTGAATGAAGTCACGCCTTTGCTCACCGGCCTGATAGCCGCCCGAACCCTCAAACAGCCGGACGGAGCCCGTCTCGAAGTATTGATGCGTCAGATGCCAGGCGACAGAGGCCATGCGGCCTTTATGCGCCTCGCGAGGACCATAGACGTTGAAGTATCTTAGCCCCACAATCTGGGATGAAAGGCCCCGGCGGCGTGCAAACGCGTAGCGATCGAATAGTGTCTTCGAATAGGCGTAAGCATTCAGTGGGCGTTCATTTTCAAGTGCTTCATCAAACGGCCCGTTGGAGCCGTAAACAGATGCCGAAGAAGCATAGATCATGGATACCCCCTTCTCGATGCACGCGCCGAGCAGGACCTTCGAATATTCGTAGTTCACCTCCATGACGTATCGACCATCGCTCGCCATCGTATCGGAGCAGGCTCCCTGATGAAATACTGCGCTTACGTTTCCGGGCAGCCCCGAACTTATGATCTCTTTTCGAAAATCATCTTTGTCGAGATAATCCGCAATAGCAAGGTCACTGATGTTTTGAATCTTCGCCGCATCCGAGAGATCATCTACCAGAATTATGTCCGCGCGATCGAGCGAATTCAGCGTCGCAATCAAGTTCGATCCAATAAATCCGGCCCCTCCGGTGACGATGATCATCTTCAGTCACCCCCCTTGACTGGCAGGCATCAGATCCGACTGGCGAACCACGCTTGTTCCAAACCGGCCCACGACGGCACTGGCGCCGAGAGTGGCTAACTTAATGCAGTCAGCCCAAGCGAGGCTTGCAGCAATACCCACAGAAATTACCGCAACTACGGTATCGCCTGCTCCACTCACATCAAACACTTCCCGGGCAGTTGCGTCCCGATGGATGATCTCCCCTGATGCGAGAAAGAGCGTCATTCCCTCATCTCCCCGAGTGACCAACAGACCGGTTAGATCCGCTTGCTGAACCAGATTCTGTGCGGTGTCCGAAAACCCCGGATGATCGGTTGTAATGCCGGTGGCCAAGGCAAACTCATCACGGTTCGGCGTAACCAAAGTGGCGCCCCGGTAGCGGGCATAGTCAGCTCCTTTGGGATCCACAATAACCGGAATCTCACGGTCCCTCGCGACCTGGATCATCTGCTCGATATACGCCAGCCCGCCCTTGCCATAGTCCGAGATAACGATCGAATCAACGTTCTGGCTGATCTCCCGGTAATCGGCGACACTTTGCTCGAGTAACTGGGTCGATGGGCGCGACTCGAAATCCGCCCGAAGGAGCTGCTGGTTCCGGGACACGATCCTGAGTTTTTCAGTGGTACGTCCCTGCGGGTCGATGTGAAAGTGCCGATCCACCCCCGCGTTCGCTAACAACTCACTCAAACGACGCCCGGCATCGTCATCACCAATAAATGATACTAATTCGCAGTTGGCACCAAGAGAAGCGATGTTCGCCGCTACATTGCCTGCACCTCCCGCACATTCTTTAACCTCTCCGATATTCACAATCGGCACTGGCGCCTCGGGCGACACACGGGTCACATCGCCAATCCAATAACGGTCGAGCATCGTGTCGCCCACTACCAGGACCCGCTTGGCACGGAGCCCGCTGAGAAAGTCATCATCCATAGGCGACATTTTCCCTACCCCGCGAGAATGGGGCGTCGGCCGATACTGTAGTAATCAAGGCCATGCTCCCTCACGAGTTCCGGATCAAATACATTGCGGCCGTCAAAAATAATTGCGCTGCGAAGCGCTTTACGAATACGGGTCAAATCGGGGCTACGAAACGCTTTCCACTCGGTCACGAGAATGAGTCCATCGGCACCATCCAACACCCGGTAGCGTTCTGCCTCAAAGGTCACACGTTCATCACCAGAAAACACCTTCTTCGCTTCGTCAACTGCCACTGGATCAAACGCGCTGACGGTTGCCCCTCGGTTGCAAAGTTCCCTGATGATGACGCCGCTCGGCGCTTCGCGCATGTCATCCGTATTGGGCTTGAAAGCCAGACCCCACACCGCAAAATGACAGCCATTCAGATTTTCCCCAAATCGCGAAACCACCTTCTCAACGAGGCTGAGTTTCTGACTCTGGTTAACCGCCTCGACCGCGTCCAGAATTCTTGGCTCACAACCGCTAGTCTGCGCCGTTCTCGCGAGAGCCTGGACATCTTTTGGAAAACACGAGCCCCCATAGCCGCAGCCGGGATAGATGAAATGGTAGCCGATGCGCGGATCTGAACCCATCCCCAGTCGAACTGTCTCTATATCCGCCCCGACCCGCTCCGAGATGTTCGCCAATTCGTTCATGAATGAAATCTTGGTTGCCAACATTGCATTCGCCGCGTACTTGGTGAGTTCAGCCGAGGACAGATCCATAAACAGCAATCGGTCATGACTTCGATTGAACGGCGCATAAAGTTCCCGCATCAATTGCCTGGGACGCTCATTATCTACGCCAACGACAATGCGGTCGGGCTTAAGAAAATCCTCGATTGCCGCGCCTTCTTTCAGAAACTCGGGGTTGGAAACAACAGAGAACTCAAGGTCAACACCTCGGTTATCGAGACGAGACTGAATCTCGGCGCGGACTTTGTCGGCGGTGCCGACCGGAACGGTTGATTTGTTCACAATGACCCGATAATCCGTCAGCGCATCTCCTATTGCCCTTGCGACTGCCAGAACATGTTGCAAATCGGCCGCCCCGTCTTCGTCGGGAGGTGTCCCCACTGCGATAAATATGATCTGGGCAAACTGCACTCCCTCGGAAAGGTCGGTCGTAAAATCCAGTCGCCCCTCTGCCGTGTTCGCGCTAATCAGGTCTTCCAGTCCGGGCTCATAGATCGGGATTCGGCCCTGTCTAAGGCTCTCGATCTTTGATTGATCCGCGTCCATGCACAGTACGTCATTCCCCACGTCGGCAAGGCACGCACCTGAGACGAGACCTACATAACCGCTACCCACGATCGTTACTTTCACTGGCGAAACTCCAAAATTTCAGAGCATTTTTTGGGCAAAAAGAAAGGGCGCCCTCTCAGGCACCCTTCTTCGAATCCGAGGTTGAATTCTATCAGTTCTGGTGGGCTTTTCCATCCACCAACAGCGTTTCCTCGTTTTTCTCCAGCACTTTGGGACCAATTCCCGGGACCTGCAGCAATTCGTCGACGGTATGGAATGCTCCATTCTCGTCGCGGTAGGTGACAATCGCTCCAGCCAGCACAGGTCCGACCCCGAGGATATTCTCTGCCAGACTTTGCGCGTCTGCCTGATTGATATCTACCGGTTCGGCACTGGCCGCGTGACCAAAGGACAAAAACGCTGCAATCAGGGCGCCGTACAGCGGGTTCAGTTTTGACTGATACATGATCTACTCTCCTTGTAGTTGCTTGTTTCCAGAAAACTATCGCGGATACCGCGATACAGGAGATAGTCGTTTTTTCTGAATGCGCCTTCAAGGTAAATAGTTCACAATAGTCTATGAGAGTTTGATGGTGGCCAGCCTCGGAGCAGTGGTATCCCAGTGTCGACATCCAGGGCACTGCCAGTGCATGGACTTACCCTGAAATCCACAGAAACGACACTCATAGCCAGAGCGATCCGCCAACAACTTTCCCGAAACCTTGCGCATCAGTTCGTAGTCTGAACTGGAGTCACTCCTCGAACCACTATCCACCCGTATTTCCAGCAGTCGGTTCAGACCCGATAAGCTACCGTGTTCCTCCACCCACGACTCAAGATGGGCCTCCGCCTCTGCATTGCGCCCCTCTTGAGCAAGAAAGTCGACCAGCAACAACTGCAGACGCTCATCAGAACTGCTTTCGAGCGCCCGAAGCAAAAAGTCGACGTACAGCCCTGATTTGCCCACACTTTCAGCGCTCGTCTGCACTAGCCGCGCGACCTCGTTGAGCATCTCCGGATGATCGTCACAAAGTCGGGTCCACGTCGTCACCGCCTGACGATGACGGCCCGAGAGAGCCTCCAGTCTGCCCCGTAAAATGATTGCCCGGGCACAGTTGCGGTTTAAATTCAGGGCACTAGTTGTCCTATCCTTCGCTGCTGAGTAATCTCCAGCATTAAGCGCACGCTCAGCCAGCTCACATTGATATTGTGCGATCCGCGGTGCCCACACTTCGGTCGTCAACTTATCGAGGTGCCCAGCAGCCGCAATCACCCGCTCCCATTCCCGCTCACTCTCATAGATCTGGACCAGCAGCCGAAGTGAAGCCTCCCGGAAGCTTTCGCTCGCCCCTAACTCCAGCAGCAGGTTTTCGGCCCTGTCGAGTAATCCTGCTTTAAAGTAGTCATTCGCCAGCTCAAAGAGCACCTGGCTTTTCTGCTCGGAGCTGATTCCTGGGCGAGAGATCAGCCCTTGGTGAATCTGCGTTGCCTTCTCGATCTCACCTCGCCGCCGAAACAAGGTGCCCAACGCCAATTGAATTTCCAACGACTCATCATAATCTTCAAGCGCCTTGGCTAATACATCAAGGGCTTCGTCGTGCTGATCGTTCGCAAGAAAGTTGATGCTGCGGACATAGCTGTCGGAGATCGCCTTCGGCCCGGAAGCATTGCGCCGATGGAGTCGGCCCCGTTGAGCCGCCACCCAGCCCGAAAAGCCGGCAAGGGGCAACAGAAGCAAAAGCCAGATTGGGTCCATCATCTCACCGCTTTACCTCAAGCCCCTGCGTCGTCGAAGCCGCAGCAAGCTTTCGTCTCAATCGGAAAATACGAAACCACAGCGGAACGGCGGCTAGCACAAACCCCGTCACCAACGCGGTCAGCAACGCAAAAACCAGTGGGCCCTGCCAGGTGAGGTCGAAATAATAGGATAGGGATACTTCTTGGGGATTTCGCGCCGCGAGTGTGACTCCGGCCACGATCGCGGCAAGCACGATGACTATTGTCAGCAGTTTTTTCAGCATCAACGCGTATCGGGGCGCAGAACTTGCCGGTACCTCAACCGCAGCGTGATCGAACTAGTCTGCCTCGGGCAAATCAGGAACATCCACCTCATGGCTTCGCCCATCCTGATTTACACGCTCGCGGAGCAAGCGACCCGGCTTGAAGTGTGGCACGTATTTTCCCGGCACACTTACGGCCTCGCCCGTCTTGGGATTCCTTCCGGTTCTCGGCATCCTATACCTTAGGCCGATACTGCCAAATCCACGAATCTCAATGCGGTCTCCAGCCACGAGTGCCCGGCGCATGTGGTCCAGTACGGCGTTAACCGAAAATTCCACGTCACGGGGCGGAAGGTGCGGCTGCTCTTGCGACAGCCGCTCGATCAGTTCGGATTTGGTCATGGTCTTCATTACGTCACACCGTGCCAATGAAACCGACGCCAGTCTCAGCCGTCCTGTTTGTCGAGCTCCTCTTTGAGCTTGTCACCCAAAGAAGTCATCGCTGACACCTGACCGCTGTACTGCTGAACCGCCTTGTCTTCAATCTCGGCCTCGAGCGCTTTGATAGAAAGCGTGATTCGACGAGTCTTGCGGTCAATACTCGTGATCTTCGCCTCAACCTCTGAATCGGCACTCAAGATTAACCGGGCGTCTTCTACGTAGTCCCGGGAGAGTTCCGTTGCGCGAAGATAGCCTTCTACCCCCTCACCCAGTTCCACCACCGCACCTTTTGCATCAACACTGGAGATGACTCCCCTTACCGACGCTCCCTTGGAGTGGGCGCCGACATAGGCGTTAAAGGGATCGTCCTGGGCCTGCTTAATCCCGAGAGAAATTCGCTCCCGGTCCGGATCTACGGACAGTACGACCGCAGTGATCTGATCACCCTTTTTAAAATCCCGGACCGCATCTTCACCCTCTCGGTCCCACGACAGGTCGCTCAAATGAATCAGGCCATCGATACCGCCTTCCAACCCAATGAAGACGCCGAAATCCGTAATCGACTTAATCTCACCGGTAATTTTGTCGTTGCGCTGGTGAGTCGCAGCGAATTCGTCCCACGGGTTACCGGTACACTGCTTCATCCCGAGGGAAATTCTCCGCCGCTCTGAGTCGACCTCCAGCACCATGACTTCGACTTCGTCTCCCAAGTGACAGACCTTATTGGGGTGAACGTTTTTATTGGTCCAGTCCATTTCCGAAACGTGAACCAAGCCCTCTACCCCTTCTTCAAGCTCAACAAACGCGCCGTAATCCGTGATGTTGGTAACTTTGCCGAAAATCCGGGTCTTCTCGGGATACCGACGCGCAATGTCGGCCCACGGGTCCTCGCCCAGTTGCTTCATCCCAAGAGAGACACGATTTCGCTCTCGGTCAAACTTCAATACCCGAACCGTGACTTCATCTCCCACGTTCAGCGCCTCTGACGGATGCTTCACGCGCTTCCAGGCGATGTCCGTTATGTGCAACAACCCGTCCAGGCCGCCCAGGTTGACAAACGCACCATAGTCCGTGAGGTTCTTAACGATCCCGGTGATAACCTGACCTTCCTCGAGATTTTCAAGAAGGGCGCTGCGCTCTTCCTGCATTTCCTGCTCAACGACCGCGCGGCGTGAAACGACCACGTTGTTACGGCCCTGATCGAGCTTAATCACCTTAAATTCAAGTTCCCGATTCTCAAGGTGTGCGGAATCTGTTACGGGCCGAACATCCGCCAAAGACCCTGGCAAGAATGCCCGCACTTCGTCGAGAGAGACGGTAAATCCGCCTTTCACCTTCCCCGTGAGAAAGCCTGTGACCACCGACTCGCTTTCGAAAGCCACCTTGAGCGTCTCCCAGGATTTTGCGCGCCTGGCCCGTTCTCGAGACAATCGGGTATTCCCGAAACCGTCTTCAAGCGCCTCAATTGCTACCTCGACGAAGTCACCGACCTGCACGGAGACGGCTCCGTCTGCATCGCGGAATTGAGTAGCGGGAATTTCTGACTCGGACTTTAATCCGGCGTTGACGACAACGTAATCTCCGTTGACATCGACCACTTCGGCTGAGATAACGGCACCCGTCTGCATGACCGAGCCCTTCAGGCTTTCTTCAAGGAGTTGTTCAAAAGTTTCTGACATTTTCTGCGGGGACCGCCGGAACATCAGGCGGTATGGTTAATAGTGAATTTCAGCTGATTCTCGATCAGCCACCTGTATTACTGCTTCTCTGGCCGGACGCGAGCCGGTCTTCCACGAGCTTCGTGACCTCGGCGAAGACTTGGCCTATGCCCTTCTGCGACGTATCCAGCACGATCGCGTCTCCTGCGGGAACGAGCGGCGACACGGGCCGACTCCTGTCTTGCGCGTCACGATTCGCGATCTCCCGTTCGAGGGCGCGCAATTTAACATCAAAACCCTTTGCCTTCAACTGGTTATAACGCCTTTGTGCTCTAACAGATGCTGAGGCATCCAGGAAGACCTTTAGGAAGGCATCCGGAAATACAACAGTGCCCATATCGCGGCCGTCGGCGACCAGGCCGGGTGCGGTCCGCATCTGTCGCTGCCTTGATAGCAGACCCTCCCGAACCACGGGAATTTTCGCGTAAATCGAGGCTCGCTTTCCTCCGGATTCGCTGCGGACATGGTCGGTGATGTCGCGCCCATCCACCAAAATATTAAGCCCATCCGCGGTATGCACGAACTCCACGGCGATCGTTCTGGTGAGCTTTTCAAGCTCAAGGGTATCGTCCGGCGTGATGCCATGCTCAACGGCAACGTACGCTATAGCTCGATAAAGTGCCCCGCTGTCTAGGGTATGCCAACCCAGGTGATCGGCAACACGACCCGCAATCGTTCCCTTGCCCGTGCCGCTCGGCCCGTCTATCGCCAGGACCGGGGCGCTGTGCTCCACAGTCGACATCAGGACTGCTCTTTTACCGACAGCCCAATCGAATTGGCAAGAGGCAGGAAATTAGGAAATGATGTCTTGATGTTTTCTGCCTCACCGATTTCAATGGGTCCTTCCGATATACAACCGGCCACTGCAAAAGCCATCGCAATTCGATGATCTCCAAAACTTTCAACAGAGCCGGTACCGAGCGATCCGCCTGTGATATCCATCCCGTCTGGATACTCAACGGTATCAATACCCAACGCACCGAGGCCTTGAACCACTGCTGCGATACGATCGGACTCCTTGACCCTAAGCTCCGATGCCCCACGAAGGCGAGTCAGGCCCGATGCAGCGGACGCGGCGATCGCGATAATGGGAAACTCATCTATCGCATTGGCTACCGATTCGGCAGGGATATCAATCCCGCGCAGTGGAGCAGAGCGCACCCGAAGATCACATACCGGTTCGTTAGACTCCAGACGTTTTGCGGACACATCTATCCTCGCGCCTATCATGCCTAGAATATCGAGAACGGCCGAACGTGTTGGGTTGATGCCGACACCCGGAAGCCTTAGGTCACTGCCCGGACAGATCGTTGCTGCCACGATCAAAAATGCGGCCGAAGAGATATCCCCAGGCACTGAAACACGCTGACCTGACAGCGTGATGTCACCGGCGCTCCTGATGGGAGACCCAGCATGCCACTGCGCGTTCGAAAAGCCAGCCAGCATCCGTTCCGTGTGATCCCGGGTCGGGGCAGGTTCGTGGAGCGTCGTATTTCCAGTCGCATAGAGGCCTGCAAGCAGAAGTGCTGATTTAACCTGAGCGCTTGCAACCGGCAGACGATACTCGAAACCTGCCAGGCCTTTACTTTGCTGTATATCGAGAGGCGGGCATCCGTCCGTTGATTTGATGACGGCGCCCATCTGGGATAACGGATCAACGACACGACCCATCGGGCGGCGTCTCAACGACGCATCCCCGGTGAGTCGGCTGGCAAAGCGCTGACCCGCCAATAAACCGGCCAGCAGGCGAATTGAAGTACCGGAATTCCCTAGATCAACGTCCCGTGCCGGCGCCTGCAGCCCAAACTTTCCCACCCCCGAGATGCGCAGTTCGCCCGCGTCGGGGCCTTCTATCGCCACCCCCATATTCCGAAACGCTGCGACCGTTGCCAGAACATCCTCTCCCTCCAACAGATTCGATACCTCAGTGACGCCATCGGCCAGCGCGCCGAATATCACTGTGCGATGACTGATCGATTTATCTGCAGGCACGATCGCAGTGCCCGAAATCCCACGGGTCGGAGACGAAATGATTTCAACCATCTGGGACTCTACTCGTCGCCGGTCTTCGCCGACTTGAGCTGCGATCTCAGCTCTTTTGCTGCCCGAAACCATGCCTCAAGTCCGGCAGCGTCGTTGTTTCGGATCAGGTCTTCCAGGCGCTTCAGGACGGCTCGGTGATCCTGGATCAGGTCTGCTGTAATCTGGGCGTTGTGCATGAAAATGTCACGCCACATAACCGGATCACTTGAGGCCACTCGCGTGATATCCAGAAAACCACCTGCCGTCATGGAGGAGTAATCTTCGCTACTGTCGAGATCAGCCAACTGCGCCACCAAAGCATACGCCACCGCGTGGGGTAGATGACTCGTCATTCCCAGAATTTGGTCGTGTGCCCGGGTATCCATAAACCGGACTTTTGCTTCTACACACTCCCACATCTGCCTCACAGTCTCAACCGCATGCGCCTCCGTATCGTGCGTTGGGGTGAGGACCACCCAATGATCGCGAAATAAATCGGCATCAGCGGCTTCAGCACCACTGCGTTCTCGTCCCGCGATCGGATGCGCGGGCACGAATTGGGGAAAATGCGAGCCCAGAACCGCCCGCGCTACTTCTACGACATCACCTTTAACACTGCCCGCATCCGACAAGATTGCACCCGGTTTCAGATGCCCCGCGATCCGGGGCAGAAGGTCAGCCAGGGAACCGACGGGTGTCGCAAGCAAGACAAGATCAGCTGCAGCCACTGCCTCGATCAGGTCGGTCGTGTACTGGTCGATCAAACCCCGGGCCAAGGCGGTTTCAAGATTTTCTACACTGCGGCCGCAGCCGACGACCGTACCCACGGCGCCGCGCTTTTTCAGCGCCCCGGCCAGCGAACCGCCGATCAGTCCGACTCCAATCACCGCCAGGGTATCCAGCATCTGGCCTTGTTGAGACATGAATCAGGATCCGGAGATGGCTGAACGGGCTTTGTCCAGAGCAATCAAAGCCCGCGTGTTTTCGTCTTCAAGACCAACGCTGATTCGCAGGTGTTCCGGGAGCCCATAGTTAGCCACTGGGCGAACGATAACGCCCTGCTTGAGCATCGCCTCATAGACCTCTGCTGCATTTGGACCCACCTTGGCGCAGATGAAATTCGCCACTGACGGTATCCACTCCAAACCCAGTTTGTCCAGTCCAGACCCCAACTGCTGCAATCCTTCAAGGTTCTGAGCCACACTTTGCGCAACGAAAGTTTCGTCGTTGAGCGCGGCTTCCGCCCCAGCCAGTGCCAGAGAGTTCACGTTAAACGGATGCCGAACCCGGTTCAGCACCTCGGTAATCTCTTCCGATGCGATGCCGTACCCCACCCTCAGCCCTGCCAGCCCGAAGGCCTTGGAAAAAGTTCTAACAACAATGAGATTGGAAAACCGTGACAGCAGCTCTACCCCATTGGGGTAGTCACCCCTCGTGACGTATTCGAAATAGGCCTCATCTAACACCACAAGAACCGTACCCGGCAGCCCGTCCAAAAACTGCTCTACGGCGCCTGCTTCCGAGTAAGTCCCAGTGGGATTATTCGGGTTGGCAACAAATATGACCTTCGTTTTCGGCGTCACAGCGGCAGCCATTGCTTTAAGATCATGGCCGAACTCGCAGGCCGGGACGACTCTCAGTTGCGCATTTACGCTCATGGATGCGAGAACGTAAACGGCAAACGCGTGCTCCGAAACCACCACTTCGTCACCCGGGTTGACGAAAGCGCGAGCCACAAGATCCAGCACATCGTTGGAGCCGTTACCCAAGGTGAGACTTTCAATCGAAACGTTTAACTTCTCGGACAATGTCCGTTTGAGGGAGTGGCCGGACCCATCAGGGTAACGGGTCGTGCCGGACAGCACCTCACTCATCGCCTGGATCACCGCGGGACTGGGCCCCCGAGGATTCTCGTTAGAAGCCAGTTTGACGATATCCGTAATGCCCAATTCCCGCTCCAGGGCCTCGGCGGGTTTGCCCGGTTGGTAGGGCTGCAGGTTCCGCACACCCAGTGCGATCAGTCCGGCAATCTGCGGCATGGCTTAGGATGCTCGGGGGTAAGATCCCAGGATCCGCAGGAGCGAAGAAGCCTTATCGATCTCTTCAAGTGCCTGGCCCACTCGGGGATCGTCAACATGACCCTCAAGGTCGATAAAGAACACATATTTCCACAGGCCGGAGCGCGTGGGTCGGGACTCGATCCGCGTCATGCTGATTCCGGCCTTTGCGAGTGGCCCGAGCAATTGCAGTAACGACCCTGCGTCGTCTGAGCAGGCGGCCACCAGGCTGGTTTTATCATTTCCACTGGGTGGCGGAGATTGCGTAGACAACACCTGAAACCGGGTGGTGTTGTCCGGCACATCTGCAATGTCGCGCGCAATCACGTCCAGCTCATAAAGTCCCGCTGCCTCCGCGGAAGCCACGGCCATAACGCCGGAGCGCTCGCTGGCAGCGCGGGCCGCGTCCGCCGTACTTGCTGTCGGTGCGAGCGTGACTCCGGGATAATGACTCAACAACCAGTTCCGGCATTGTGCGAGCGCCTGCTCGTGTCCCGCAATCTCCCGTGGCGCGTCGCAGCTTGAACTGGAAAGCAGGCAGTGTGTCACACGAAGTTCAATCTCGTTACAGACCTGAAGCGGCGTGTCTATCAGCAGGTCGAGCGTGGCATTCACACCGCCTTCCGAGGAATTCTCCACCGGGACCACGCCAAACTGGGCGTCTCCGGCTTCGGTCAGGCGGAACACCTCTTTAATGCTTGCGGCCTCCAGAAGCGTGATCTGTTTGCCGAAGACCTTAAGCGCGGCCTGTTCGCTGAAGGTCCCCCGGGGACCAAGAGCTGCAACCCGGATGGGTTCTTCTGCGCCTCGCGCGCAGGAGACGATCTCGGTGAAGATAGTCCGAACGCCCTCGTCACTGACTGGGCCAGCATTGTGCTCGCGCAACCGCCTGAGTACCTGGGCTTCGCGTTCTGGTCGGTAAACCGTTTCCCCATGGGATGCTTTCTCGGCCCCGATTTCGGCCGCCGTTTTGACGCGCTCGTTAATCAACTCAAGCAGTTTGAGGTCGATCTCGTCGATTCGGTTACGCAGCGATTCCAGGTTTTTTTTAGCAGCCATGATTCGATTGTCACAAAGCGTATATCGCGTTTTCTGGGAAATGAATTCCGCTAATTGGCGTCCGCAGACTCGGTGTCGGATTCGTTTCCTTGCGCGACAGAATCATCGTCCGCTTCAATCACTTTGCCGAGGCTCACCAACCTCTCATCGTCGCCGAGTCGAATTAATCTCACGCCCTGCGTGTTCCGTCCAACGACCGGGATTTCACTGGTTCGGATTCGCACCAGACGGCCGCCACCGGTAATCAACATGAGCCCGTCTGTCCCCTCAACTTCCTCCGCTCCGACTACCCGCCCGTTCCGGCCATTAACCTTGATTGCGATAACACCTTGTCCTCCCCGGTTCTTCACTGGGAAATCGGCAAAGGCAGTTTGCTTGCCATAACCGTTTTCAGTGGCAACCAGCACCTTGCTGTCCTGCGCACCCGGCTTACAGATCAGCATTGCAATAACGCCCTGCCCGGGTCTCATGTTCAATGCGCGCACGCCGCGCGCGCTTCGCCCCATCGGACGCACCTGCTTCTCTGAGAATCGAATGGCCTTTCCTGCAGAACTGAAAATCAGAACATCAGACTCGCCATCGGTCAGGCAGACTTCGACCAGTTCATCGCCCTCGAGTAAATTGACCGCGATCAATCCCACTGACCGAGGCCGGGAGAAACTCTCAAGGAGCGATTTTTTGATAACGCCGTCCCTCGTCACCATGCAGACGTATTGGCCTGTATTGTCCTGATTAAGAGGAAGCACGGCCGTCACCCGCTCACTCTCCCCAAGCGGGAGCAGGTTCACCAGAGGCTTGCCGCGCGCCTGACGTCCAGCAACAGGCAGTTGATATACCTTCAACCAGTAGACTTTGCCGAGATTGGTGAAGCACATAACGGTGTCGTGCGTATTGGCCACAAACACTGTCTTGACGAAATCTTCTTCTTTCGTTCGCGTTGCGACACGTCCTTTTCCCCCGCGCCGCTGAGCCTGGTAATCGGCTACTGGCTGGGATTTCGCGTAGCCTTCATGCGAGAGTGTCACGACCCTGTCTTCAGGGGTAATCAAATCCTCGTTTTCAAGATCCTCGTGGCGCTCAAGAATTTCGGTGCGGCGCTCGTCCCCATATTGATCACGAATCGCAACCAATTCCTCCCTGATGACACACATCAATCGATCGGGGTCGCCCAGGATTTGGAGATACTCCCGAATCCGATCCAGCACCTCGAGATATTCATTGCGGATTTTCTCCTGCTCCAAACCGGTGAGACGATGCAGGCGTAAGTCCAGTATGGCCTGCGCCTGAGTCTCCGACAGCCGATAGCCCTCCTCGGTCGGGCCGCAGCCAGGTTCGGTTTCACCCAGCGCGCCGTCTTCAAGGTCGGACGCTTCCAGCATCCGGGTCACTACCGCCGACTCCCAGCATTGAGCGAGCAGCCCCGCCCGGGCCTCAGCCGGACTCGCCGCCTGTTTAATCAGGGCGATAACCGGATCAATGTTCTCCAGCGCAACCGCTAACCCCTCGAGTAAGTGCGCACGGGCCCGCGCTTTCTTGAGGTCAAACAACGTCCTGCGGGTAACCACTTCCCGTCGATGACGGATGAAATCCTCAAGCAGCTCAATCAGGGTAAAGAGTCGAGGCTGGTTATTTCGAAGGGCAACCAGATTGATTCCGAACACGGTCTGCATCTGGGTGTGCTGATACAGGTTATTGAGGATAACCTCAGGGTTCTCACCCTTCTTGAGCTCGATCACAACACGCATCCCGGATTTGTCGGACTCATCGCGCAGGCCCGAGATGCCCTCAAGCTTCTTGTCTCGGACGAGTTCCGCGATTTTCTCGAGCAGTCTCGCTTTGTTAACCTGATAAGGAAGTTCAGTCGCAACAAGCGCCGCTCGGTCGCTTCCGGAAACCGTCTCGACCTCAACACGCGCGCGGATATGAACACGGCCTCGGCCCGTCTGGTAGGCTTCTCTGATTCCGCGGTTGCCATTGATGATCCCGCTCGTGGGGAAATCCGGCCCAGGCATTATGTTCAGCAACTGCTCCAGCGTTACGGTTGGGTCCTCAATAACGGCAAGGCAGGCATTGATCGTTTCGGTGAGGTTATGAGGCGGAATATTCGTCGCCATACCCACCGCAATACCCGCTGACCCATTCACCAGCAGATTTGGGAACCGGGCCGGCAGTACCGCGGGTTGTTGTTCGGTTTCGTCGTAGTTCGGGATGAAGTCGACGGTCTCGCGATCAAGATCGTTGAGCAGTTCATGCGCAATTCGATCGAGACGGATCTCGGTATACCGCATGGCGGCAGGTGCATCCCCATCGACGGAACCAAAGTTACCCTGCCCATCCACAAGCGGATAACGAAGCGAAAAGGGCTGCGCCAGTCGGACAATCGCATCGTACACGGCGCTATCGCCATGAGGGTGATACTTACCGATGACATCACCTACTACCCGTGCGGATTTCTTATACGGCTTGTTCCAGTCGTTGTTCAGCACCGACATCGCATACAAGACCCGCCTGTGCACCGGCTTGAGACCGTCGCGGACATCGGGCAGCGCTCGGCCCACGATGACACTCATCGCATAGTCGAGGTAAGACTGACGCATTTCCTGCTCCAGATTGGCAGGCAGCGTTTCTTTGGCTATCTCATCCATAACGGTTTCCCTACCCTTTTAGAGCAGGTAGAAGGCAGAAATTAGGGTCGTGACCCGCTGAATTGGGGACACAAAAACGAACTCTTCACGAGGCTTAATTTTACCACGTTGCGGAGCGTTTCCGCAGCGTTATCACCGGGAAAACGCAACTGATTTCTATGTGATGAGACCGCTCTGGAAGGGGCCTTAGTACAGCCCAAAACCCGTCAGGGAGCGGCCGACAAAATCCATCACTTTGCCAATCCATGGGGTGATGGCAACCAGGCCGATCGCATTTACGGATAATACCCAGATCATGGTGCCCCGATACCCGTGCGCAGACAGAGCGAGCACCCCTTCCTCGACGTCATCGAAGTACATCAATTTTACGATACGCAGATAGTAGAAGGCCCCGACGACTGCAAGGATTACTGCCGCCACGACCACGGCAACAAAACCGGCATCCAGTGCCGCCTGCAGAACCATCAGTTTGGCAAAAAACCCAGCCGTAGGCGGAATCCCGGCAAGTGAAAACATCACGATCAGCATGAGCAGGGCAAGCCATGGATTGCGTCTATTCAGACCCCGGAAATCATTGAGCCTGTCTGATTCAAACCCTGACCGGCTAAGTGCAAGAATGACGCCGAACGCAGCCAGCGTAGTCACCGTATAGATCACGGCGTAGACCATCGCGGCAGAATATCCGGCATGCGTACCGGCAAAGAATCCAAGCAGCAAAAAGCCCATATTGGAAATGGTCGAGTAAGCCAGCATACGCTTAATACTGCTCTGCGCGATCGCCACCACATTGCCCAAGGCGATGGACAGGAGCGCAGCCACCACCAGCATGTCCTGCCAGACCTCGATCCATCCTTCTAGCCCCGTAGACAGCAAACGCAGCAGAATCGCGAACGCAGCAAGCTTCGGTACGGCCGAGAGATACAACGTGGTGGAGGTGGCAGAACCGTCATACACATCCGGGACCCACATATGAAAGGGCACGGCCCCGAGCTTGAACAACAGTCCGACCACAACCATCGCGATAGCAAGCATCAGCGGAAGGCTGTCCCCTTTCAGGCTTACGGATGTTCCCGAGACATCCCCGAGCGAAAGCGACCCGGTTAAGCCGTACAACAACGACATGCCATAGAGCAATACGCCCGACGCGAGCGCCCCGAGGATAAAATATTTCATGGCCGCTTCCGCTGCCCGGACAGAGTCGCGCTCCATCGCAATCATGCCGTACAGACATAGCGCGAGGAGTTCAATGCCCACATACAGGGTGAGCAGATGCGCCGCGCCGATCATGGCCATCATCCCGACCACACCAAACAGAGATAGCACCAGGTATTCGCCCCGCCACAAACCCCGCTCCTCTGCATAGTCCCGGGCATAAAACAACACGCCTGCAGTACCGAAGCAGGTGCCTGATTTGAGAACCGCCGACACGGTATCTTTCACAACAAGACCGTTCAGCACGGTTTGCGACGGCTCGAACAGTCCATCTAGACAGAGCAGTCCTGCAGAGACCAGCGTGACGATGGTAAGGGGATATGCCACGGCACACGGCCTGGAAGAGCGGATATAAAGATCAGCCACCAGGATCAGGCAAGCCAATGTTGCCACGTAGATTTCCGGCGCGACCGCCCAAAAGTCTTGTGCAGTCAGGCCTGTCATAGTTTTGATACCGCTATGTGTGCGAGCAGTTGGTCCACGCTCGCATCCATGACTTCCAGCAGCGGAGCCGGCCAGACGCCGATAATTAAGACACCTAAGGCAACGAGCAGTAATACACCAAACTCACGACGGTCAAGGTCTTTCAGTTCAGCCACTTTCGGATTCTGGATCGCACCGAAGACCACCCGCTTGACCATCCACAACGTGTAAGCCGCCCCAACAATCAGGGTGAGCGCTGCAATTGCCGCATACCAGGCGTTGACAGAAAAAGTGCCCAGTATCACCAGAAACTCCCCTACAAATCCCGATGTACCGGGAAGTCCCGCATTCGCCATTGCAAAAAATACGATGAAAAACGCGAAAATCGGCATGACCTTGATGACTCCGCCGTAAGTCGCAATCTCCCGTGAATGTAGCCGGTCGTAAAGCACGCCAACACAGAGAAACAGCGCTCCGGAAACAAACCCATGGGAGATCATCTGAACGATGGCGCCCTCCATTGCCCGTGTCTCAAAGACGAAAAACCCAAGCGTCACGAACCCCATGTGGGAAATCGACGAGTAGGCAATCAGCTTTTTCATATCCTGCTGAACAAGCGCGACCAGGGCAATGTAGACCACCGCCAGCAGGGATAGACCAATAATGACCGGTGCGATCTGCTGAGCTGCGTCCGGCGCAATAGGCATGGCAATCCGAAGAAAACCGTAAGCGCCCATCTTCAATGTGATCGCGGCCAGGATGACCGACCCGCCTGTCGGCGCCTCGACATGAGCATCCGGTAACCAGGTATGCACCGGTACCATGGGGATCTTGACGGCGAATGCCGCGAAAAACGCAAGAAAGACCAGTGTCTGTACGCCGCTGGAGAGCGGCAGGTGATGGAATACAAGCAGATCAAACGATCCCCCAGACGCACGATAAAGGTAGAGGAGCGCGACCAGCATCAGGAGCGATCCCAGCAGGGTGTAGAGGAAAAACTTGATCGCTGCGTACACCCGATTCGGTCCACCCCAAACCCCAATGATCAGGAACATGGGGATCAGCATGGCCTCCCAGAAAAGATAAAACAGAATACCGTCAAGCGCGCAGAACACCCCGATCATCAACCCTTCCATGATCAGGAAGGCCGCAAAATACTGGGCAACCCGGCTCTGGATTACCTGCCACCCTGCTACCACGACCACAATGGTCAAGATCGTGGTCAGCAGTACCAGCGGAACAGAGATTCCGTCAACGCCCAGAAAGTATTCAATCTGAAACCGCTCGATCCAGGGCGAGCGCTCAACAAACTGCATGTCAGCTGTGAGCCGGTTAAAGCCGGTCCAAAGCGGCACACTCAAAATAAAGGTTACGACCGAGATACCCAGTGCGAGCCATCGCGCCGCTACGGCGCGCCGGTCGCCGCCCGTCGCCAGCACCAGCACCCCGCCGACGACCGGAAACCAAATCAACAAGGACAGCAAATGTTGGCTAAAAAAATCCATTCACCTGGCCTAGCGGAAGAGAAACCATGACATCAGCGCCACCAGGCCGATAATCATCACGAAGGCATAGTGATACACCAGCCCGCTCTGGACATGCCGTACCAGATTCGCTGTCCGCGCCACCGCCCTGGCGGCACCATTCACCAACCAGCCGTCGATGAGGCGCCGATCACCCCACTCCGAAAGCGCGTGACCCAATCCTCGCGCACCATCCGCAAACGCCCATTGATAAAACTCATCGAAGCCGTACTTTTTCATCAGCACCCGATAAATGCCGTTCCACCGCTCCGCCACCTTCCCAGGGAGTTCAGGTTTCCATAGATAACAGACCCAGGCGCCGACGATGCCCAGAACAGCAAGCCAGAATGGGACCGCAACCGGGGCATGAGCGAGCATACCGCTGGCAGTCATGTCTAAGGCTTCCGGAACGCCGCCCACGACGATGCTGCTGCCGAACAGGCTGCCGTCCATCGTTGCGTTGACCAGCAGCAGGCCTGCCAATACCGACGGCACGGCCAGCGCGACCAGCGGGACGGTCACCACCCAGGGTGACTCCTGCAGGTGTTCCCGGGTCTTTGTATCCATACGGCCTTCACCGTGAAATGCCATAAACACCAGTCGGAAAGAATAAAACGCCGTCAGCACTACCCCGATCAACACGGCTGCATAGGCAAATCCTGCCCCAGGTGTGGAGGAATAATGCACCGCTTCGATAATGGCATCCTTTGAAAAGAAACCGGCAAAAGGTGGAATCCCGGCCAAGGCGAGACTTCCGATAACACAGGTGATATAGGTCACGGGCATCACCTTACGTAATCCACCCATACGCCGCATGTCCTGCTCATGATGCATCGCAATGATGACGGACCCGGCGGCGAGAAAGAGCAGCGCCTTGAAGAAGGCATGGGTGGCCAGATGAAAAATGGCAACGGAGTACGCGGATGCCCCAAGCGCCACAGTCATGTACCCGAGCTGGGACAGCGTGGAGTAGGCTACCACCCTTTTTATATCTGTCTGCACCAGCGCAACAAACGCCATCAGCAGCGCGGTCAACGCACCTACTATCAAGACAACCGACAAAGCCGTTGTCGATAGCTCAAACAGCGGGGACATCCGGGCCACCAGGAAGATGCCCGCCGTGACCATGGTCGCCGCGTGGATGAGCGCCGAAATCGGAGTCGGCCCCTCCATGGAATCCGGCAGCCAAACGTGCAGCGGGACCTGGGCCGACTTGCCCATTGCACCCACAAACAGTAACAAGCAGATGAGCGTTACCCAGTGCCACTCGAACCCGAACGGCCCTTGAGTGGTCTCACCAGCGAGAGACGGAGCGGCGTCAAACACGCTCTGGTAATCCAGACTGCCGAAAAGCGCGAGTACTGCGCCAATTCCGAGAATAAAGCCAAAGTCTCCGACGCGATTAACCAGGAAGGCTTTCAGATTGGCCCGGATCGCGCTATCACGCTCATACCAGAATCCGATCAGCAGGTAGGAGACCAACCCCACGGCTTCCCAGCCGAAGAACAGTTGGAGAAAGTTGTTCGACATCACCAACATCAACATTGCGAACGTAAAGAGTGCGATATAACTGAAAAACCGGGTATATCCCGGATCTTCGGCCATGTAGCCGATGGTGTAGATATGCACCATCAGTGAGACGAAGGTCACGACCACCATCATCACTGCAGAGAGGGGGTCTATCAGAAACCCGATCTCAAAATGGGTCCCGCCACTAACCGCCCAGGTATAAACCGGTCCATCGAACTGATTGCCTGAGAAAACATCCCAGGCCACAACGCACGAGAGGACGAACGCAAATCCGACGCCCCCGATTGCGGCGCGGTGCGCCGCCACTCTGCCGATCCGCGAACCCAGGAACCCGGCAACCAGGGCCGCTACCAGGCAAGAGAGCGGGATAAGCAGGTAAAGGAGTTCTCGACTCATCGTGGGTTATCCGTACGATCAGCCCTTAAGGCGATCCAAATCCTGAACATTGATCGAGCGGCGGGTCCTGAAAAGCACAATCAGGATCGCAAGCCCGATCGCAGCTTCAGCTGCCGCTACGGTCAGCACGAAGAATACAAACACTTGCCCCGAGAGATCCTCCAGATAATGTGAAAACGCGACAAAGTTCATGTTGGCGGCGAGCAAGAGCAGTTCGATCGCCATCAGGATAATGACGAGATTTTTCCGATTCAAAAAAATGCCGACCACGCTTATCGCAAAAAGCAGCGCCCCGACGATCAAATAATGGGAAAGGGGAATCACGGCTTTTCCTCCGGCCTCGGAGGCATCTTCACGATTCGAATACGATCTTCTTTTCTCACCTTCACCTGTTCTTCGGGGGCCTGGTACCGCGTTTCGGGCCGTCGGCGCAGAGTGAGCGAAATGGCGGCAATAATTGCGACGAGAAGGATCACCGCGGCTAGTTCAAACGTGTACACATAATCTGTATAGACCACCCTTCCAAGTGCCTCGGTGTTGCTGTAATCAGCATCGTGCCCCACCGGCCGAGGCAGTTGGGTATCCCCGAACTCACCTGAGAGCATGACCAACGTCAGTTCACCCGCCATGATCAGGGCGACGATCAGCCCCAACGGCAAATAGTTGGCAAATCCGGCGCGCATTTGAGCGATATCGATATCCAGCATCATGATGACAAACAGGAACAGCACCATTACCGCCCCGACATAAACCAAGACCAGGGTAATGGCGAGGAATTCGGCTTCGAGGGTCAGCCATAAACAGGCGGCACTGAAAAAGGCCAGCACCAGAAAGAGCGCCGCACGGACCGGATTGCGCACGGTCACGACCAACAGGCTGGACACAACCAGGGCCGCCGAGAAAACGTAGAAGACGATTTCAAGAAAGGTCATAAGCTAGCGATACGGGGCATCCGCCCGTCGGGCCCCTGCGATCGATTCTTCATGGGCGTCGCCAATCCGAAGGAGATCTTCTTTGCTGATGGTTCCAGAGGCGCCAGTCTCGAAATGGTATTCATGCAGATCCGTCAGCACGATGGAATCGACCGGGCACGCCTCCTCGCAATATCCGCAGTAAATACACTTAAAGAGGTCGACGTCGTAGCGGGTGGTGCGACGGGTGCCGTCATCGCGCTCTTCGGACTCTATGGTGATTGCCAGCGCCGGACACACGGCCTCGCACAATTTGCAGGCGATGCACCTTTCCTCGCCATTGCCATAGCGGCGCAATGCATGCAGTCCGCGAAAACGGGGCGATTTCGGGGTCTTCTCATCCGGGTACTGAACCGTAAATTTCTTGCGGAAGAAGTATCCACCGGTTACCGATAAACCGCGAAGCAGTTCCGACAACGACCAGGTTTTCAGGAATCGAGTAAGCATCTTCTCTTAGCCAAACCAGTGCCCGATTGGGGTAAAGAACTTCGCAACGCCGATGACGGTAATCCACACCAAGGTAACTGGAATAAACACTTTCCATCCCAGCCGCATGATTTGGTCATAGCGGTACCTTGGGAATGTCGCGCGAAACCAGAGAAAGAGAAACGCAACTGCAGCTAACTTCCCAAAAAACCAGAAAATCCCCGGAATCCAGATGAACGGCGCGATCTCAAGTGGCGCGTGCCACCCGCCGAGAAACATGATAACCGTCAACGCAGAAATCAGGATCATGTTCGCGTATTCCGCGAGGAAAAATACCGCGAACCCCATTCCGGAATAATCCACATGGAATCCCGCCACGATCTCTGATTCACCCTCCGCGACATCAAAGGGTGAGCGGTTTGTTTCGGCGACGCCGCTTATCAGGTAGACCAGGAACAGCGGAAACAAGGGCAGGAAAAACCATTCATGCATCCCCCCTGACTGAGCCACTACGATCTCTCTCAGATTCAGCGAACCCGCAGCCATCAGGACCCCGACCAGGGCGAATCCCATTGCAATCTCATAAGCAACGATCTGGGCTGCAGAGCGCATCGCACCGAGAAACGCATATTTGGAATTTGATGCCCAGCCCGCAATCACTACGCCATATACCCCCATTGACGTGAGGGCAAGCACGTAGAGCAGGCTCGCATCGATGTCGGCAAGCACCAGAGTGTCGGTAAACGGTACGACGGCCCACGCGCCGAGTGCGGGAGCGAGCGCTAGAACGGGCGCAATGAGAAAAAGGTAACGGTCTGCATGGGTCGGGATGATCATCTCCTTGAACATCAGCTTGACTGCGTCCGCAATCGGCTGCAGCAGACCCTTCGGCCCCACCCGGTTGGGCCCCACTCTCACGTGCATATAGGCAATCACCTTGCGCTCAGCAAGCGTGTAATAGGCGACCATTCCGAGTAACGGCAGGATGATCGCCCCGATTTTGAGGCCCAACTGCAGGAACAGAGGCAACCCGCTCCAAAGGGTGATCAATGCTTCGATCACGTTATGTCACCGGCCTGACGCTGACAACTGAATCCGAGCCGAACCCTGCCGTCGTTGATGACCCCACAAAAACAAGGACAGAACCACGCACAACGCCACGATCGACAGTGACCTGCAATGTGGCTTGGTGACGCTGTCCCACCAACTGAACTTGCGAGACTCCCGCCAAACCCGCCGCTTCGAGATCTGCCGGATGAAAGCGGCAAAACGCTTCTGCCGAACCATCGCGGGTTCCAGCGAGCGCGTTGGAGCGTCGAACAACTGGGTCTGCCTGGTAGATGGATCGCTCAGCAACGAGCGTAAACAGGTCCTCAGCCGTGGCGGCGTCGCTCCCATCACCTGCCGGGACAGGGACGTTGCCTGCCCCGTCTGCCGAGCGCATTGAGACCGCCGGCGGACGACTCAACTCCGCGCCGACCTGGTCCAGGTCGTCATAATCAAAATCAGCCAAGGACAGAAAGTTGCCAAGTACTCGCAAGACCTTCCAGCCTGGGCGGGAATTGCCGCGCGGGGCTAACGCGGCATTTGCAGACTGAACCACGCCGTTGCAGTTGAGATAACGGCCAGAGAACTCTGTGTACGGCGCGATAGGCAGCACGATGTCCGCTTGATCAGACACCGCGGATCGAAATGCACTGAACGAAACCACCCTTTTCGCCCGGTCAAGCATACCTTCCAGTCGAACCGGATCAGAATGGTCGATCGAAGGCTCCAAGCCATACAGCAAAGCTGTATGAACCGTCAGATCCGCCATCTGGGATGCGTTCGCCCCTGCCGTCTTTGCGGGTTTTCCCTGTGCAGTTCTATGCGGTACGGCACCCGCCCACCAGGCGCCGGCGCTGTTTGCCGGGCTCAACACGCAACGTTGCATGCCGGTCTGTTCCGCCAGTCGGCCGGTTATCGTTCGAAGGATCCCTGCGGCCGGATGGTTGAGCGCGCCCTGCCCCAGCAGGATCATGCCGTCGCCTCCAGCCTGGTTGAGGACCCCTAACAGTCCATCGAGTTCTGGCACCTGCGGATCCCCATCGTGACCGGACGCAGCCACCGCGGCCAAATCGGATACTCCCACGCCCCGGGCAAGAGCGGCAAAAGCGCTGGGAAGATTCGTGGGCTTTACAGCGTGCGATGCACGGACCGAAAAATTCAAATCCGGGACGTGTGAGCCGAGCATCCCGACCACTCCGCCTTGTTCGACCATCTTGCGTATCCGCAAAGCCAGCAACGGTGCTTCCTTGCGGGGATTACACCCGACCAACAGGATACCTTTAAGCGACTCGATATCAGAGAGCGCGACTTCCAGCCCTGGATAGGCCGGCGCAAAAGCGTCATCAGAGAAGTCCCGCTGCAGCAATCGATGGTCAATCTGGTCTGATCCGAGCCCGCGCATGATCTTTTGCAGAAGGAACGACTCCTCCATAGAGCTCATCGGATGAATGAGCGCGGCGAGTTGCGAACCATCGTGCCGAGCGGCCTCTCGCATCGCCGCGGCTGTCTCGGTAAGCGCCTCCTCCCAGGATGTCTCGACCAATCCTTCTTTGCGCCGGATCATCGGCTGCGTCAACCGGTCATCGCACTCTGCACCTTCGTACCCAAATCTATCCCGGTCTGAGATCCAGCACTCATTAATTTCGTCGTTATTTCTTGGAACCACGCGCTTTACCGCCTGATGCGCCGTCTGCAGCGTGATATTGGTGCCAAGGCTGTCGTGCGGAGAGATCCCCTCATGACTGAAGAGTTCCCACGGCCGGGCCGTGAACCGGTATGGTTTTGAAGTCAACGCGCCCACCGGACAAAGGTCAATGATGTTTCCCGAGACTTCGCTGTCCACAGAACCGTCGAGATAGGTCTCTATGGTCATATCCTCGCCCCGACCCGTCGCACCCAACTCCATCGTACCGGCGATCTCCCGCCCGAAACGAACACACCGCGTGCAGTGAATACACCGTGTCATCGCCGTCGCGACCAACGGACCGAGATCCAGCGGCGCCTTTGCCCTCTTATCTTCCTGATACCGTGACGAATCCTGACCGTACCCCATAGCCTGATCCTGAAGCGGACACTCTCCGCCTTGATCACAAACGGGGCAGTCCAGAGGATGATTGATCAGCAGGAATTCCATCGTGCCTTGCTGCGCGTCAACCGCGGTTGCTGAGCGGGTCTGGACGATCATTCCCTCGGATACCGGGGTCGCGCACGCCGGCAGCGGCTTGGGCGCCTTTTCTACCTCGACCAGGCACATGCGGCAGTTGGCCGCGATCGACAGTTTCGGGTGATAGCAGAACCGCGGGATGTAGATATTGGCGGCGTCCGCTGCCTCAATAACCATGCTTCCCGGCTGCGCCTCCACTTCGCGGCCGTCGATGACGATCGTCACGGTTGTCTGCGCGTCCATCAGGCAGCGTCCTTGCGCGGGATCATGGCTTCGAATTCGTGCCGGAAGTGTTTTAGAAAGCTCTGCACGGGCCACGCGGCAGCATCGCCCAGTGCGCATATGGTGCGACCTTCGATCCGATCCGCTACTGACTTCAGGCGGTCGAGATCCTCATGCGTCCCTTCTCCGGTCCGTATGCGCCTGATCATGCGATACAGCCAACCGGTGCCTTCGCGGCACGGGGTGCACTGGCCGCACGATTCAACAAAGTAGAAATACGAGATACGTTCCAAGACCTCTACCATGCAGGTGGTCTCGTCCATGACAATCACGGAACCCGCACCCAATGCGGAGCCGGCCTGCGAAAGCCCATCGTAGTCCATCGTGCATTCCATAATGGCATCCGCCGGGACAACGGGCACCGATGACCCTCCCGGAATTACCGCCTTCAGGGCCCGGCCGTCCTGGACACCTCCCGCCATCGCCAGCAGATCCCGGAAGGGAATGCCCATGGGGACCTCATAGTTGCCTGGCCGGTTAACGTGTCCCGAGACGGAGTAGATCTTGGTGCCGCCGCTGTTCTCAACACCGATCCTGGAGAACCACTCAGCTCCGTTTCGGATAATCGGGGGAATCGAGGCCAGGGTTTCTGTATTGTTTATAGTGGTGGGTTTTCCAAAGGCGCCGACCTGGGCTGGAAACGGCGGCTTGAAACGCGGCTGTCCTTTTTTGCCCTCCAGCGACTCCAGCAGTGCAGTCTCCTCGCCGCAGATATACGCACCGGCACCCCGCTGACTGTGTAGCTCAAACGCGATCCCGGATCCCTTTAGATCTTCGCCGAGAAGACCTGCTTGCCGTGCCTCGACCAAAGCGGCTTCAAAGCGCTGCCAGGGTTCATAGTATTCACCGCGGATGTAATTGAATCCGACGGTGGCGCCGATGGCGTACCCGGCCAAAGCCATTCCCTCGATCACCTGATGCGGATTGAACCGAAGAATATCGCGATCCTTGAATGTCCCCGGCTCACTTTCATCTGAGTTACAAACGATGTATTTCTGTCCTTGTGCGTCCCGGGGCATGAAACTCAGCTTCAGGCCCGTCGGGAAGCCCGCCCCGCCCCGGCCACGCAGTCCTGAGGCTTTCAGCGTCTCGATAATCTCTTCTCGGGGCGTCTGATTCCTGAGAACTTCCTCCCAGGCCTGATAGCCCCCGCGCTCTTGGTAGGATGAGAGGGTCCACGGTGTCGCCGCATCCTCTGGCGGCAGGCAAACCCGGAGTTCCGAGGGCTCGCTCATCGATAGCGCTCCAGAATCTCATCCAGACCATCCGCCTCAAGGTCTTCGTGATAATCATCTCCCACAGCCATCATCGGGGCTCCGCCGCAGGCGCCGAGGCACTCAGCAGGAAAAACCGTAAATCGGCCATCCGCCGTCGTCTCGCCCGCCTCAACACCCAGACGCTGGCATAACGAATTCATGATGCCGTCAGCGCCGCGCAGCAGGCATGACACATTCGTACACACGCGGACCGGAAACCGGCCGACCGGTCGCGTATAAAACATGTCGTAAAAAGTCGCGACCTCAAATACCTCGATACGCTCGAGGTCCAGAACCTCGGCAACGGCCTTGACCACATCCTCGCTAATCCACCCGAACTCCGCTTGCGCATATCGCAAGGCCGACTTCACCGCAGCGCGGCGCGTTGGGTACTTGCCTACTTCCGCCTCAATCTTTTTGATGATTGCCCCGGGAAGCACGTTGCCTGACTCTGTCATCAGCGGTCCACCTCTCCGAACACAATGTCCTGCGTCCCGATGATTGCAACAACGTCAGCGAGCATATGTCCCCGGGCCATCTCGTCCAGTGAAGCCAGGTGAGCGAAGCCGGGCGCCCGGATTTTGAGACGGAAAGGCTTGTTCGCCCCGTCTGAAACAATGTAAATGCCAAACTCACCTTTCGGGGCCTCAACGGCTTGATACACCTGCCCCGGCGGGGTGCTGTAGCCTTCGGTGAACAACTTGAAGTGGTGAATCAGCGACTCCATGCCCTCCTTCATCTCGTTGCGCTCTGGCGGCGCCAGCTTGTGATCATCCACCATCACCGGGCCGGGATTCTGACGGAGCCATTGGATACATTGCCGAATGACGCGGTTCGACTGGCGCATCTCTTCGACCCGAACAAGGTAACGGTCGTAACAATCCCCCGTGACCCCGACCGGGATATCAAATTCCAGCTCCGGGTACACCTCATAGGGCTGCTTGCGCCGAAGATCCCACTCCACCCCCGAGCCCCGCAACATTGGGCCAGTAAAGCCCAGCTGCATCGCCCGTTCTGGGGTGACGATCCCGATATCAACAGTCCGTTGTTTCCAGATACGGTTATCGGTCAAGAGATTTTCGTATTCATCGACACAGCCGGGAAAGCGGTCAACAAATGACTCGATAAAATCCAGCACGGACCCTTCCCGATTGATGTTCTTTTCGCGGACTTCATCCTCGGAATGCACCCTCGATGCCTCATACTGCGGCATGCGATCGGGAAGATCGCGGTACACCCCGCCCGGGCGAAAATAGGCTGCGTGCAGGCGGGCCCCGGACGTGGCTTCGTAAACATCACACAAATCCTCCCGCTCCCGGAAGGCATATAGGAACACCGCCATTGCGCCGATATCGAGGCCATGAGCCGCGATCCACAGCAAATGATTTCTGATTCGGGTGATCTCCGAAAACATGACCCGGATGTACTGAGCCCGAAGGGGCGGTACGACACCAAGCAGTTTTTCTATTGCCAGGACATAGGCATGCTCGTTACACATCATTGATACATAATCGAGCCGGTCCATGTAGCCAATGCTGTGGTTATACGGTTTGCTTTCGGCAAGTTTTTCTGTGCCCCGGTGCAAGAGTCCAATATGGGGATCGATACGCTCGACCACCTCACCGTCCATCTCCATGACCAGCCGAAGAACGCCGTGCGCTGCCGGATGCTGAGGACCGAAATTCATGGTGTAGTTGCGAATCTCGCTCATTCGACAGACTCCTGCCGAATGACCCGCGGTACGGTCACTCTTGGGTCAATAGACACGGGCTCATACACAACGCGCCCTTTTTTCTCGTCAAACCGCATTTCGACATGGCCGCTCAACGGGAAGTCCTTGCGCATCGGATGCCCGATGAAGCCATAGTCCGTGAGCAGACGGCGCAGATCCGGGTGGCCCTCAAACAGGATGCCAAAGAGATCAAACGCTTCTCTTTCATACCAGTTGGCGCACGCCCAGATACCGACCACGCTCCTGATACGGGGGCTATCTTCCGCCAGATAAGCGACCACCCGGAGTCTGTCGTTTCGCGACACCGACAGCAGGTGATACACCACCGCAAAGCGTTCAGGGTGGTCGTTTTCTACTGGAGCGCTGTTACTGTAGTCCACGCCACACAGATCGATAAGCTGTTCAAAACGGGTTGCGGCGTTATCCCGCAGGGAACGCAAAAGCGCAAACGCCTGATCACAACCGACCGTTACGGTACGTTCGTGAAAAGCCGTCGAAACGCTGCCGCCAAACGACATCACTAAACTGGCGAGCGCATCCTCGCCCGATTGGCACGCGTCTTCGCTGTCCGAAGGATCAGCGGGCGATGGTGTCGTCACGCTTGATCTTCTTTTGAAGCTGAATGATCCCGTACATCAGGGCTTCTGGCGTGGGGGGGCAACCTGGAACGTAAACGTCAACCGGAACGATCCGATCACAACCCCGGACCACAGAGTATGAATAGTGATAGTACCCGCCGCCATTCGCACAGGATCCCATGGAAATCACCCAGCGCGGTTCAGGCATCTGGTCGTACACCCGCCTTAGCGCCGGTGCCATTTTGTTGGTTAGCGTCCCGGCGACAATCATCACATCCGACTGCCGCGGGCTTGGCCTGAAAATCACGCCGAATCGGTCAAGGTCGTAACGCGACGCACCCGCGTGCATCATCTCGACAGCGCAACAGGCGAGACCGAAGGTCATGGGCCACATGGAGCCCGTCCGTGCCCAGTTAATCAGATCATCAAGACGAGCTGTTGCCCAGCCCTGGGACATCACTCCTTCAAGCGGCATTAGTTGTCACTCCCACTCCAGGGCTCCTTTCATCCACTCATAAATAAACCCCACGACAAGAATCGCGAGAAAGATCATCATCGCCCAGAAACCAAATACCCCAATCTCATCCAAAACAATGGCCCAGGGGAAAAGAAACGCGATTTCAAGATCAAAGATAATGAAAAGAATCGCCACAAGATAGTAACGAATGTCAAATTTCATTCTGGCGTCCTCAAACGCCTCGAAACCACACTCATAGGCCGACAGCTTCGCGGGATACGGGTTACGGGGACTCAATACGCGACCCGCCGCAAGCGCGACGACGCCAATGACTATTCCTGTTACCAAGAACAGGAGTACGGGAAGATAATTTGCGAGCACTCGACTGGGAAACGTTGCCAAAAGCAGCCGAAATCGGAAGACCAAATTCTAGTCTCCCCCATGTTGACGGTCAATCAACGGACTGACTGAGAGACCTCACTTCTTCTAATCTTTTGACCCCCAGTCAAGGTGGGCTTCTACCTTGACCAGGGTAAGGTCGGGGGGCATCCCGAGGAAGGCCGGGTCCACAACCACCCAGGGATCATTTCCCGCAATAGCAAGAATCACTCCGCTTTCGGACGGTCTGATTTGCAGTTGATTGCAAGACGAGGCGCCGTCGTTCTTAAATACCGGCATCAAATCGACGCCAACCGAATCATCGGCAGGATAAAGACGCATTGACTCGAGCTGAACCGTTACGCTATTTCCGCCAATATCATGATCCAACGGGTCAAAACGCAGCAACATATCTGACCTAGCAGACCTCGGCAGGAAAAAAGTCAGGATCTCCTTACCTTTCTGCGACAACTGAACGGTAGATTTTTGTTCTTCGGAAAACGCTGCCCCCGCCGCCCAATAGATTGCAGCAAAAGAGTCCTTCTTTCCCGGGTCTGCCAAACTAGCCGGCGGATCACTCAAGCGCTGAAGGGTCTGTTGCTTTAGTCCGCCGGGCGCATCCCATGGTCCGATCCTGACATTAAATTCAAGATCGGCCGCGGCGAATTCAAAAAACCCGTCCAATACCGATTCCTCCCAAGACCTGTCATCCGCTGCCGGCGCTGAGTCACAACCCGACGGCCATGGGAATGACTGAGGCACTAGCTCCCCGGTATCGTTGACCAGCAAACACCATCCCGGTGCCCGCAGACCAGACCGTGCTGCAATTGCAAGATGGCCGGCCAACACCTTCGAAAGATCTTCTTCATTTACACCGGTAACAGCACACCGTAACCAATACTGGTAAATCGGCTCTCCCGGCGGCAGGATTATTGAGGGATCATCCGGACTGCTAGCGGGAAAACGCCCTGCCGTGCTCGACCCGGCTTCGATACAGAGGCCTTTATCGACCGCTTCAGATTTGACGCTAAAAACGATCCAGTCGTGGGGCATCACTCCCTCGAGACTCTCATCAGAACGGGCCGCCACGATACCGAAGGAATCCGCGCAGGAGGGGAGCAGTCCTGCGCGGTAGAGCGCGTTTTGCTGAAACCTTGCCGGCGTCGATGGCGGCGAAGCGGGTGTCCGATTGACTGAGACATATCGACCCCAGATCGCATTCGCACCCGGTGCAAGATACCCTCTGTCGCTGACGAAAGCTTCGGGCAACTTGTAATCCGGCAGTGGAAAGAAGCTGCGGTGCTGGAGACCCATTTCCCCAAAAATGCTCTTCCATTCCGCTTGATCAAACGTCCGGATACCTGACTTGGCTGCTGCACCGGCCGGGTATCCGGCTACGCCCGACCAGGACGTGCCCAGGTGATCTTCAGGCCAGCCCGCCAGATATTTAGCTCCAAGACGATTCTCAATCGCAATGATGATTTTGCCGTCCGGCGCAAGTGCTGTTGTAGCATTGGCGAGCATCCGGATCACGGCGTCACGGGAAGACAACCCGTCCGGCGCAAACCGCTGAGCATATTCGAGCACCCCGACGAACAATACGAGGTCATAACCGGCGTCCGGAAGATGTAATTGATGAAAGTCCGCAGAAATGATGCGGACGTTGTCTAGATCAGCGCAGCGCGCGCGGGCAAGTGCAGCGCGACTGGTGCTGCCCTCGACTGCATCCACCTGAAAACCCTGGTCGCCCAGAAACCGTGTCACAGCGCCACAGCCTGCTCCCACTTCAAGAACACGGATTCCTTCCGGGAGGTGTAATCCCCGCAGCAAATTCGCGCGCAAGGGGGACAGGTGATATTCCTGCGCCCAACTCGAGTACGGCGGGCCAAACTCAGCCGAATTCCAGGATAAATCTGCCGCCCCTTCCAGAGTCTCGCGCAGAATCGACTCTTCCTCCTGCCCATCACTGTAGTCAACGCTGGAGTCCTGTTTAGCTTGCCTCCAGATACCGTTGACGCAGACCAATTCGTTGGCAGAGCCTAGAATTGGCGAGCAGGCTGTATTTTCAGAGCGCATGAATACCACTCCCGGACGCTTGACCGACGGCGGCAAAGAGCAGAACGCGCTCCACCGGTAACTTCTGATCTTGGTGCCGAAGGCCGGACTCGAACCGGCACGGCTTGCGCCACCGCCCCCTCAAGACGGCGTGTCTACCAGTTCCACCACTTCGGCAAATTGATCAGCCACATCAGGATATCGCTCTATTTTATCTCTGGAATGCTAATTGTTGTTAGGTGCGGACGGGATATCCGATTCAGCCCCACCATCCCCTTTCACTGCATCCCCATTCGCAACGCTTGGAACATCTGAAGACTGCTGAGTACTCTCCCCAGCCATCACGCTCCGCGGCGTGGCACTTTGCTGGGTATAGATATAGGCAAGACTAAGCCCGGTGATAAAAAAGACCGCTGCCAATCCTGCGGTGACCCTGCTTAAGAAAGTCGCTGACCCCCGACTGCCAAACACGGAACTGGAAGATCCTCCCCCAAAAGCAGCGCCCATATCCGCTCCTTTCCCCTGCTGAAGGAGAACAAGGACTACGATCGCAATCGCTGCGACGAGATGGACGACGGTAAAAATACTGGTAAGCAGGTTCATGGGATAGCCGCCTCAATGATACCAAGAAAGTCGGCAGCCTTTAGCGAGGCGCCGCCGATTAAGCCTCCATCAATATCGGGTTGCGAAAACAACCCGGCCGCATTGTCTGGTTTGACGCTGCCGCCATATAGTATCCGGGTGCCCTCGGCTGCCTGTCCACTGGCGTCAGAAATTCTCTGCCGAATCAGGCTATGGACTTCCTGTGCCTGTTCGTCAGTCGCGGTCAGGCCAGTGCCGATTGCCCAGACGGGCTCGTAGGCAACTAACGCTTTAGGAAAAATGTCAATTCCCGCCCCGTCGATCACCGCATCCAACTGCCGACACACCACATCCGCCGTCACATTGCTTTCCCGTTCTTCTCGAGTCTCGCCGACGCAAATAATTGGCGTCAGACCCTTCGCTGCCGCCACAGAGGCTTTCACACCGACGTCGGCATCACTCTCCGCATAAAGACTGCGCCGCTCCGAATGCCCCAAAATGACGAACTCACACCCTATATCGACAAGCATGTCTGCAGCGATAGCGCCCGTGAAGGCTCCCGGCTCATGGAGATCCAGATCCTGCGCACCCATGGCGATGGGCGTTCCACCTGCCGCTGCTGAACATAGATCGAGATAAACAAAGGGCGGACACACTACTACGTCCACTGCATCACTTTCTGGAAGCCCTGAACCGATGCCCGAGACCAATGTCTCGGTCATCTCTCGACTTCCATTCATCTTCCAGTTTCCAGCAACCAGCGGCCTTCTCATAGATATGCTCCGATACCGACTCTAGGTCTGTAGCGTGGTTTTCTCAGGCAAAAAAGGCCGTGAATGGTAACGGCCGGCAGGTAGCGACGCAAGCGCCGCAACAGAGGTCCTGCCACCGCTCAAGCCAACACGCGAATTTGGTCCGCGAGTTCTCTCGCCAGTTCTCCCACCTTGGCTTCGTCCTCTCCCTCCACCATCACCCGAATGAGCGGCTCTGTTCCTGAGGCGCGCAAAACCACCCGCCCCCGCGACCCCAACTGCTTCTCGCAGGCTTTCACCGCCTCAGTCACCCGGGGCTGTTTGAGCAATTCGGCAGGTCGCGCGTGCTCTGTCGAGACATTTACGAGCTTCTGCGGAAAGACTTGCAAGTCTTTCACAAGGTCCGCCAGCGATTTTCCGGTTTTCTGCATGACCTCCAGCACGGCAAGGGCAGCGACCAGCCCGTCTCCGGTTGTACTTCGATCCAAAGACAGGATATGTCCGGAGGTCTCTCCTCCCAGCGTCCAGTGTCGGCTGACAAGCTCTTCCAGGACAAAGCGATCGCCTACCCTGGCACGCACAAATTGGATTCCCTGCGCCTCACACGCCACCTCGACACCCAGATTAGTCATCAAGGTGCCGACGATCCCTTCGCAATCGCCCCGCTGTCGGCGATACTGACTGAGGATAAAAAGGATGCCATCCCCACCAACAAGACGGCCTTGGGCGTCGGCGAGTACCACCCGATCGGCGTCCCCATCGAATGCAATCCCCACGTCTGCACCGCAATCCTTCACAAGACTGCAGATCGTCTGCGGATAAGTCGACCCGGATTCCCGATTGATATTGAACCCGTCCGGCTCAATGCCGATGCCGGTGACCTCAGCACCGAGCTCCCGCAATACGAGCGGCCCCACCTGGTAAGCGGCGCCATTAGCGCAATCAACGGCTACCTTGAGTCCGTCCAATCTAACTCCGGGCGGAAGCGTGTTGCGGCAATGTTCCGCATAGCGAGGCAGCGCATCAATCAGGCGCTCTGCTTTCCCAAGTGCCTCCGGCCCGACCGTGCTCATCGGCTCTGACATCAACGCCTCAATTGACTCTTCTGTCTCATCATCCAGTTTTTTACCGGATTCTGAGAAAAACTTGATGCCGTTGTCGTGGTAGGGATTGTGCGAAGCGCTGATCACGATCCCTCCGCAGGCACCCACCTGCCGCGTCAGATAGGCTATGCCGGGAGTGGGTAAGGGACCAGTGAGGGCGATATCAACCCCGGCAGCGCTCAGACCCGCCTCCAGCGCCGATTCCAGAAGGTATCCAGATATGCGGGTGTCCTTGCCGATAATGACCCGACCACGTGCGTGGCCGGCACCGAGGACCCGGCCTGCGGCCCATCCGAGATGCAGAACTTCTGCTGGGGTAATGGGTGAGGTTCCCACCCTGCCCCGGACACCGTCCGTACCGAAATAACGACGCTTTGCCATAAGCTCAGTTTACCGGCGATCGTTGGGCTGGAACCAGTCCATAAGCCTGACCCAGCAATTTTCGGGTAACGTCAACATTATGAACACGCACAAACCGCGCGCCCTGCTCAACAGCCATCAAAGCCAGCAGCGCGCTAACTTCATCTAGAGTTTGCCTGGACGCAACCTGCGAGAGCGAGCGAACAAACTTCTTACGCGAGACGCCGATCAGGACAGGAACTCCAATCTCGGTAAACCATCCCAACTGAGTGATAAGCGTGTGGTTATGTTGACGGGTCTTGCCAAATCCAAATCCAGGATCAATAACAATCCGCTCACGATCGACTCCCGCAAGACAGCAAGCATTAATCCGGGACTGCAAAAACTCTCTAATCTCCCGGCCGATATCTTTGTAGCTGGGCGCGTTCTGCATTGTGGCTGGAGTACCCTGCATATGCATAAGACACACCGGCACATCCATACGCGCGACCGTTGCAAGGGCTCCCGGTTTTCGTAGCGCATAGATATCATTAATCATGCAGGCCCCCGCAGCAACGGCGGCTTCCATGACCTCGGGCTTGCTCGTATCGACCGACACCTTTATGCCGTCTTTCACGAGAGCTTCGATAACCGGCAGCACCCGCGAAATTTCCTCTTCTGCACTGACCGACTCTGCGCCTGGTCGAGTTGACTCCCCGCCCACGTCCACTATATTCGCCCCGTCTACCGCAAGTTTGCGGCCGTGATCTATCGCGGCCGCATGGGAAGAGAACTCTCCGCCGTCCGAAAAGGAATCAGGCGTAACGTTGACGACCCCCATTATCTGGGGATCGTCGCTCGGGACAAGAGCAGGCATTAGGCCTCGCTCAGGCTATTTCCCCTCGCTAGGGATCAGGCAGAATCGCCCGCGGGCGAATCCATATTGGGTTTGATATCGGGACGATCGGACTG
>JAERSQ010000102.1 GCA_016845525.1 Pseudomonadota bacterium | reverse complement strand
CTTCATCAGGGCTCTTGCAAATCCAAGCTTTTGCCGCTGAATGCTGCTGAGTTTCCCGCCAGACGTCCCGACCTCTGCGTCCAGCCCCAACGCCATCACATAAGCCCGTAATTCAACCGCATCAATCACTTCATCGATGCTCTTGCGTATCTTGCTCCGCAAGGCCGGTTTGCCAAACGGCAGCGCCCCAAACAGCACATTGGACTCAATATCCAGACCAGGGTTGAGAGACGCCGGGTCGAGAAAATCTACCGAATCGTTCGTGTCACCCAATTTTTCCCGCAGCAGTCCGCGCACCTTAAGAAGCTTTGCCTGCAAGGAGTCGTCGACAATACCCAAACGGTGTTGTGCCGGGACCAGGCGGTAAACAAAAGACCTGAGAACCTCCTGATCGGATTCGGGCAAGGACTGCGGCGACTGATCTTCTGTGGCAGACAGCCTTCTTAGGATTTCTTCGAGAATCGGAAGATCATCCCCACTGATCAGGCTGAAACGCTCAAAGAGATCGCTGTCTGGACTGACCACCTCAAATACCTCAATCATCGTCTAGGCCACATTCACGCCCAAATCCAGGAATTCGTCAAACAACCCGGCCTCTCGCAGCAGGTCGGTGACCAGAGAATTGGAGGGCAACTGCGCCGGTGCAAACTCAGTACTCAGCGGATAACCGAAGAGGATGTTCTGAGATACCGAAATATTGACGTGGTAGGTATCGGGATCAAATGTGGTGACATCCAGGCCTTTCTCCTGGAACTGTCTGCGGGCCTCGAGAATCTTTGACTCAGTCTGCGCATTGATTTGTGCATCAGCAATTCGCGTCGCAAGACCCATCTGGTACACATCCTCTCCAAGACCTGCCACTTCAAGGACTTCCCGCGCACGCTCACGCAACGCCTCAATGCTTTGGACACCTACGGCCGACAGATCCAGCCAGTCCGCACCTGCATCATCAACACTGTTTCCCGAGGCGACCGACTCCTGTATCCGGTGTTTCTCATCAGGATTATCTTTGTCTTCTGCGGCTACGGGCGCATTAAATAGCCCGTAGTACAGGTTATGAGCAAGCGTTCCGCTGAAAATATACGGTGTCGTTCCCACCCATCCTACGCGCCTTCCCGTAACCGCTTCGGGCGCATCCGCCCAATCGACCTTGCCCACCTCGATCTTGCCGGAGGTCGGCCAGATCAGCCTTGCCGCCAGCGCCGACACGTCACTCTTGCCGGAACCTGCCGCGCCCACAATCGCGACATGGGTATCCAGGGGTACCGAGAAGCCTACGTTGCTGACGGTTGTTGCATCCTCCTCTCCGTAGCTGACGCCTTGCGCCTTAAACTCCCCTGACAGTACTTCGACGTCATCAGGCGCCTCAAGGAGAGACTTGCGTATCATGTTCTCGGGCTCGAACTGCTCCGCGACCTGCAGATATTTGACACGCGTATCTTCAAAGACCTGATAAAACTTCAGCAACTCTTTCCATGGCGGACCAATATCTTTATAAGCAGCCAGAACAGCCACTAAAGCACCGAGGGACACATCTCCCTTAATCACCAGGTAGCCGCCGATGGAGAAAAAGAAGAATGGCGTGACCTGAGCCAGGAAATTATTGAGGAACTTGATGAAAAACTTCCTGCGATAAATCTCCTCGCGAATGTCGAAAATCCGCCCCAAATGACCCGAAGTCCTTGCCTGCTCGAAACGTCCGCTGTCGTTGGCGTGAATATCAGAAGCGCCCTGCACAGTTTCCCCAATATGGGTCGCCAACCCCCTGACAGTCTTGACGCGCTGCTTGGAGAGGGCGTTCACTTTCGCCTGCAGTTTCGGGATGAGGTACATCTGGGGTGGATAGAGCGCTATGGAAGCCAGCCCCAGCCAGACATCCTGCTGAAAAATGAATGAAAGGTAAGTGAGCAACAAAGCGCCCTGAAAGGCTGGAGCGGCGATCGCATCTCCAATCAAACCGCCGAGCGGCTCGCTCTCTGCAGTGATCATGGGAATGATCTCAGCAGGTGGAGTCCGGCGAATCTTGGCCGACGGAAAACGCAGGATGCGCGCATAGAGGTCGAACCGGAACCGGCGCAGCATGCGCTCCCCCAGCACGCCCTTATAGACATTCAAGTAGTACTTCAGACCCCCCGATGCCACCACAGCCACGAGGAATGCGACCGAAAGCAGCATCAGGAAACTAATCTGCGTGACCTCAAAACCGAGGATCGCTTCAGGCAAATTCTTGCCATCGATGGCCTGGTTGATGATTCTCTTAGGGATGTCCAGCGAGATGTAGACCAGCGGCATCGTCAAGACAGTCAAAAACAGCAAGAACAGCTGGCCCCGAAAGGTGTGCCGCAGGACATAGCGATAGATCGACTTGTCTATCCGGGGATAATCCGGGTTATCCCCTTCGGCTGAAGCCGTCGGCTGATCTTTTTTGGGTTCAGTCATGGTCGTGGTTTGCGCTCGCAATCGCCCTCTTATAGCATACCCCTGCTTCTTGTCGAACCTGTTCGCGGGTTCGGCGCGACCCGGACTCCATCCTATGCCTGTTGCAGTAGTGCTCAAAGGTTATCCGCGGCTGTCGGAGACCTTCATTGCGCAGGAAATCCGCAGCCTCGAAAAAGCCGGCGTGGACCTTGAGATCGTCTCTCTGCGCCATCCCACAGACCCGACAACCCATCCTGTTCATGGGGAGATCAAGGTGCCGGTGCTCTACCTGCCGGAATATCTTTACCAGGAGCCGCTGCGCGTAATAAGAGGATGGCTCGCAGGCCGGAAACGTCCCGGATATCTTGCCGCCCGGTCCTTGTGGATTCGGGATCTGAAGCGGGATCGCTCCATCAACCGTATCCGGCGTTTTGGACAGGCTCTGGTATTGGCGGCTGAAGCCCGGCCATCCACCTCCCTGATGTATGCGCACTTCATGCACACCCCAGCGTCCGTCACACGCTACGCGGCAACCCTTCGCGGCATAGCATGGTCGTTTTCCGCTCATGCCAAGGACATCTGGACGACGCCGGATTGGGAGAAGCACGAAAAACTTGCCGACTGTGCCTGGGGCGTGACCTGCACCGAGGCCGGTTTTTCACACCTTAGGCAACTCGCCCCCGTCGGAACCAAACTCAGGCTGCTCTATCACGGTCTCGACACAGCGCGGTTTGCTGATCCGGGCGTTCGGCACAGTGAGTCAAACGGCGCCACCGCACAACAAAGCGTTAATCTGCTCAGCGTAGGACGGGCTGTTCCAAAAAAAGGTTTCGATGTGCTGCTCAGGGCTTTGGCAGCGCTCCCGGCAGAGTTTCACTGGCGCTGGCAGCATGTCGGGGGCGGCGCCGGGCTGTCCGCATTGAAACGCACTGCCGCTGATCTTGGTATCGACAAGCAAATTTCCTGGCTAGGACCACAACCCCAGGAGACCGTGCTGTCCCTCTACCGGCAAAACGATCTCTTCATATTGCCCAGCTGCATTGCCGCCGGGGGTGATCGCGACGGCTTGCCCAATGTCCTGATGGAGGCGGCAAGCCAGGGTCTTGCAATCATCACAAGCGAACTGCCCGGTATTACCGAGTTCATTACCGCCGATCAACACGGTCTTCTGGTGCCTCCTGACGACGCTCCCGCGCTCTGCGATGCGATCCACCGTCTCGGCACCGATCCTGAATTAAGAGCGACCCTCGCCGCTGCCGCAAAAGTCCGGGTGACTCAGGAGTTTGATCATCAGAACACCATCCAGCCGCTCATTTCCCTAATCCAAGAAGTAACGGGAGCCAACTGATGCAGATTGGCTTCTACGCTCCCATGAAGGCGCCTGACCATCCTTCTCCTTCAGGCGACCGAACGCTTGCGCAACTCCTGATCGAGGCGATGACCCTTGCCGGCCATAACGTTGAGGTAATGAGTAAACAACGCGCCATCGACATCTCCGGAGATCTAGAAAACCAGGAGAAAATCAGGGAACAGAGCGCGGCAGAAGCCACACGCATCCTCGATCAACTGCAACACAGCACTCATTCCATTGATCTTTGGTTTACCTATCATCTTTTTCACAAGGCGCCAGACTGGTTAGGCCCCAGGATTTGCGAAAGGCTGGACATTCCCTATGTGGTTGCCGAGGCTTCCTACTCACCCAAACAAAAGAACGGGCCCTGGCAGGCGGGGCTGAGCAACGTGGAAACAGCGCTCGCACGGGCGGCGGGCATCGTTTCGCTAAATCCTCGCGACCACGAGTGCATTCAGCCCTTTCTCAAACCAAAAGCAAAACAGATTGCGCTTTTGCCGTTCACTCACGAAACCGCTTCGCCGTCTGGCAACCGCGGTCAACTGAAGGAGAAATTGGGGCGCGATCTCGACATCGACCCCGGACTGCCCTGGCTGGTGACGGTAGCGATGATGCGCAAAGGAGACAAAGAGCGGTCGTTCAGCATGTTGGCCGCCGCACTCAACACAATTACAGATCTCGCCTGGCGTCTTATCATCATCGGCGACGGGGAGGCCGCTCAGTTGGTGAAAAGCGCTTTCGCGCCGTTGAATGGGAACCGCGTTTGCTTTGCCGGCGAGTTAAAAACAAAGGAAGTACAACCATATCTAGACGCATCAGATATTTTTGTATGGCCGGCAATCCATGAAGCATTCGGCATGGCGATGCTTGAGGCCCAGCGTCATGCTTTGCCCGTTGTCGCGGGACACACGGACGGCACTGCAACCATTGTTGACGATGATTGCACCGGTATATTGACCGACCCTGAAAACACGGCCGCGTTTTCACAAGCCATCAGGCGACTTATTGAAGATCCCGGGTTACGCGAGCGCATGGGACAAAACGCCCGGCAAAAGTTCCTGTCCCACCACACGCTGGAAGGCGCCTCGCGGACCCTTGATGGTTTTCTGCGGTCGCTGACACCCGAATGACTGAATTGCTTTTCATCCGGCATGGGCCCACCGAATGGAACGAGGCGGGCCGCATCCAGGGGCGCGCTGATATTCCTTTGAGTGAGGCAGGTCGAAAGGAAGTTTGTTCCTGGACCCTTCCCGCGTCGTTTCAATCATGGGCGTGTTTTTGCAGCCCGCTTGTTCGGGCCCGGGAAACCGCGGCGCTTCTTGGATTTGATACCCGTCAGATCGTCAATGAGCTGCAGGAAATGCATTGGGGAGACTGGGAAGGCCACACCCTCGACACACTGCGCGCCATTGACCCAGAAGCCTTCCGCCGCAATGAAGATCGTGGCCTTGATTTTCGTCCCCCCGACGGAGAAAGTCCGCGCGACGTCAAAGTACGCCTGGCCCGGTGGGTTGCCGCTCTTTCTGAAGAGGCGCTGCCGGCTGTTGTCGTCTGCCATAAGGGCGTGCTGCGCGCAGCGCTCAGTCTCGCTACCGGCTGGGACATGTTTGATGATCCGCCCGAAAAACTCCGCGAACCCTGCGCACATCTCTACACGATCCAAAGTGACTCACTTCTGGTCAGCCAACTCAATATTTCTCTTGAATCCACAGAGATCCATCAATGACAGCAAAACGCGCGCGTGAACTGGGTTTGGACTTTGCTGGTACACCCGGACGACAAAATGCCATCACCGATGTGCCCGGGCTGATGGTGGGCTATACGACGCTGATGGCGGGCGAGGGTCCGCTCATAGCCGGACGCGGTCCGGTCCGAACCGGAGTCACGGCAATCCTGCCGCGGGGCCGTGAGCCGGTTCCCCAGCCGGTCTGGGCCGGAACCCACAGCCTGAATGGCAACGGTGAGATGACCGGCACCCACTGGATTCAGGACGGCGGATATCTGCTCGGGCCCGTCATGATCACCAACACTCACAGTGTCGGGCGGGTGCACCAGGCCGCTGTCGAATGGATCATCGACACGTATCCCGAGCATTGGGGCACTGAACACCTGTGGGCCATGCCCGTCGTCGCTGAGACGTATGACGGTACGTTGAACGACATCAATGGGCTGCACGTTACTGAGGCCCACGCCCGGCAGGCGCTGGATCAGGCAACTGATGGCCCGATTCTGGAAGGCAATGTGGGCGGTGGAACCGGCATGATCTGCTACGAATTCAAGGGCGGCACAGGCACCGCTTCGCGCCGGATCTCAGTGGGAGACCAGGCATTCCATGTCGGTGTTCTGGTTCAGGCCAACCACGGCAGACGGCAAGATCTCACTATCCTGGGCGTCCCGGTGGGCCGCTATCTCCAAAACGATACGCTTTTTCATGAGCACGAGATGGGTTCGATCATTGCGGTCATTGCCACCGATGCCCCCATGATGCCGCACCAACTTGAGCGTCTTGCAAAACGCGGGGCCATCGGTATTGCACGAGGCGGTACCTGTGGCGGTAACGGCTCTGGCGACATCTTTCTTGCGATGAGCACTGCCAATCCCATGCCAATTGACCGCATGGGCCGGATCAATTCAGATTTCTCCTGGATCGGGGATGACCTGTGTGACACGGTCTACCAGGCCGCTGTCGAGGCGATTGAGGAGTCTGTGGTCAATGCCCTTCTCGCGGCTGAAGACATGACGACCCTTCGCCCGCCAGGCCAGCGCTGCGCGGCGATCGATATCGACGCCATGCTGGAAATCATGGGCCAGCATGGCCGGCTCAGGACGTCTTCTCGTTGAGCCACTTCTGCACCAACTGTACATCTCCGTCACGATAGTTCAGCCGACC
>JAERSQ010000101.1 GCA_016845525.1 Pseudomonadota bacterium | reverse complement strand
CTGTCCCTGCTCCTGAAGCAGTTTCATCATGGTTTCGACATTGGTCGGATTGTCGACCGCACACAGACCCGCGAAAACATGGAGCGAGTGCTGATCAAATCGCACACCGTTGTAGGTGAATCCGGCATCCCGAACATCTCCTGCATGGCGGCCGATCACCCGGTATTCCCGAGAGACCCGCACTACCTTTTCAACGCCCGGCAGACTTTCAATCTCCGCTTGATTGAGCGCACCCACATCACCAATAACGTAGATCTCAGACAGCGTTCGGTCAGTGCCGGTAATACTGTGAGTCCGGGGCGTGATACCGGAATTATTCGACAGGTACGACAACACGGCCTTGCCCTCGTCGGTATCGAGGGAACTATCAGGGTGCAAAATGACAATCATGGAGACGTGCCGGTGGTGACTGGAGTGTGGGGATGGTTACCCCATTCGGACCAGGAGCCCGCATAACCGCGCACCCGTGGGAAGCCGAGCGATTTTAGCATCAGCCAGGCGTGAGCCGAGCGGTGATGACTATGGCAGTAAGTGATCACTTCCTGTTCGAGCCTGACGCCCAGCGCCTTCAAGGCATCGCTTAGTATCTCCGGAGACTTTAGGCGCAGGCTGCGGTTTTTGTCTATTGTGTCGAGCCAGTTGAGATTTACGGCTCCGGGAATATGTCCGCCGCGGGCAGCCCGTACTTTGGTGCCCGCATATTCTTCCGGAGTTCGCGCATCCAGAAGAAGCACAGACTCGTCGTCCAGATGCTGACGTACATAGGTGTGGTCAGCAAGCACGCTGGGATTTCTCGAGGCGGGTGTCAGCGTGGCGGTGATATCAGGGAGCACAGGTCGGTCATCCACCGGGTGACCCTCATCGGTCCAGGCCTGCAGCCCACCATTTAATACCTGAACCGATTCATAACCGAGATAGTGCAGGGTCCAGGCAAGACGTGCGGCAGAGCCGCTGCCTTCGTCATCATAAGCCACCACCCGGGACATTGTTTCGAGCTTCAGCATGCTGGCAATTTGTGCCAACCGCTCCTCAGGGGGAAGCAATCCTGGGGCAGGCTGGGTGCCACTAGTCAGGACCGAGTACTCCATGTGGATTGCGCCTGGGATATGCCGTTGGGCGTAGGTGGCGGCCTTGCTGAGGTCCACAACCAGAAGTTGGCTGTCTGACAGCATTGCCTGTAGTGCTTCCGGCTCTATCAAAATAGGAGTGTTCATCATGATAACCTCGTCGTGTCGATGACTGGAGGCCTTAAGCGGTTCGAAAGTGCAGAGGAATGTCGCACAGTTCGATCTTTGCGATAATGCGGTTTCTGCCCGCCTTAACAACGCGGAGCGCCATGATCGGCCCATTCCGCAGGAGCACAACATGAAACTGGTTACCGCGATCATTAAGCCCTTCAAGCTTGACGATGTCCGCGACGCCTTGGCGGAGGTGGGCATCAAGGGGATGACCGTAACCGAGGTGAAGGGGTTTGGTCGGCAGAAAGGCCATACTGAACTCTATCGCGGGGCAGAGTATGTTGTGGATTTTGTGCCCAAGGTCAAACTTGAGGTCGCAGTCGATTCGGCGATTCTTGACCAGGTGATAGATGCCATTGTGGGCGCCGCCCGTACCGAGAAGATTGGAGACGGCAAGATCTTTGTTTACGACGTTGAACGGATTCTGCGTATTCGAACCGGAGAGACGGATCAGGACGCGCTCTAAACCCGGAGTTAGCCCTCGGCAATCAGTCGCCGTTTAACGCTGGACTGGCGCTGTTGTCGGATGCAGGGATCAGATGCACATCGCGCTGAGGGAAGGGAATCGAAATGCCCTCGGCATCAAGCCAGAGTTTGACCTTCTTGTTGAGTTCAAACTTTAGCGCCCAGAAATTGCTACTCTCCGACCAGCAGCGCAGGCTGAGATCCACTGAGGATTCCCCCAGGTTGGTGACCAGGACCTGCGGTGCAGGATCTTCAAGGACACGTTCGTCTTGCTTAAGCTGCTCCAGCAAAAGAGCCATGGCGCGTTCCACGTCGTCCTCATAGGCAATCCCCACAGGCACATCCATGCGTCGGGTCGGCAGACGGCTGTAGATGAGAATTGACGTATTCCATAAAGAACTGTTCGGGACAGACTGGTACACCCCGTCAAAGGTTGTCATGTCTGTCGTGAAAAGGCCGATCTCATCGACTGTTCCGGAGATGCCACCAGCGTCGATGTAGTCACCCACCTTAAAGGGGCGCAATACCAGCAGCATGATGCCGGCCGCGATATTCTGGAGTGTTCCCTGAAGTGCCAGGCCAATGGCAAGGCCCGCCGCACCAAGGACTGCGATGATTGATGTGGTCTCAACCCCGAGGCGCGCCAGGACCGCAACCAACGTGACCGCGATAATGGCGTACCGGGCCAGTGATGAAAGAAAAGGCTTGAGAGTGGCATCCATGCGCGGCAATCGATCCAATGCGCGAAGGATGAGTCTTTGCACCCGGCCGGCGAGCCACCAGCCGAACACCAGTATGACGAGCGCCGCGATGAGTTCGAGACCGTAGCTCGTGGCAAGTTCGATCAGCGCTTTCCAGTGGGCGGAAATCTCTTTATCCATGAAACTAGTCTAACTTCAATAGGGGTCCCAGCAAAGAGTCACTGTTGGCGTGTGATCCGAGTTATTCTTCTGCGTAATGTCGTGCCCACAATTTGAATGGCTGTCTGGTTAAGCTAAGTCCAGATGGGGGATCAAGATGAATGAGATGTTCAAAGCGGCTGATAACGCGGTTGCGTTGAAGATGCCGTTGGGAGAATCGTTAATGTTGAAGTCCAGGGAGATTCCCTGGCAGGGCAGCGATGCTCCCGGATTCTGGGTTAAACCGTTAATTGAAGACGATCACCAAGGGATACGCACGTGGCTGATGAAGGTAGACGCTGGCGCTTTTTCGGACATGCATGGCCATAGCGAATACGAGCAGATTTATGTGCTGGAAGGGGCTTTCTATGATCAGGATGACGAATATGGCCCGGGTGATTTTATCGTGCGCGCTCCGGGAGCCTTGCACACGGCGGGCAGTAAAGAGGGCGCTGTTGTATTGCTCTTTTATTCGCCCGCTCCGACGGGTGATTGAAGGCGGACGAGAGAGATGCCTCTCTCCGATGGGGGAAGTCGCTTGAGGGTTAGAGGGCCTTTGCGGCGGCTGCCGCTTCGCTGATGGCGACTTCGACGGTCCGTGGTGCCCGGCAGTCGCCGATCGAGACTACCTGAAATGCATGACCCTCCCAGTGGCTAGTCAGCGCATCGTTGGCCTTGCAGCCTGACCAATCCACAATGAGATCGATCCCGTCCCGGGTGCTGAACCGCTCATCAAAGACATTGCGCAAAGTCACCGTACCCCCCCGAACTTCTTCGAGAATATGCGCAGCAGTGAAACTGCAGTCCTTTTTGCCGAGGCGTTCGTACCATGCGGAACGGTTGGTAGGATCCAGATCAGCGGCAACAGCGATATCCGAGGTAATCATTTCGGTGGCGATGCCCTGGTGCAAGAGCGCTTCTGCGGCGGCAAGC
>JAERSQ010000100.1 GCA_016845525.1 Pseudomonadota bacterium | reverse complement strand
ATCGCCGATTCTCTCTCGTGAACTCGTTTACACTGGCGTTACGCGCGCTCAAGACTCGCTTCAGGTCTGGGGCAGCCGGGAAGTGCTGAGCGCTGCGATTGAACGAAGCGCCCGCCGGCCTACCGGTCTTGCCGAGCGCCTCCGCGGGACTTGGACGCCCGAGGAGTCAGGTTAGCGATCTAGACCGTCTGCAATCCAGCAGCCGGTAGTCTGCTGCCCCAGCGGTTCTTGCCGCGAAAGCCTGCTGATCAAGATATCATTGAGATATCAAGAGCCAAACGCGAAAAGGCTGTAGCGTCGCAGCCGTCGCGACGTTCTCATCAAGCCTGATCAACTACAGAGATGGATATGAAGATAAAGTGGGTAGTTTTGTGTTGTTTCGCGGTTAGCATCTCCGCGTGCTCGGAAGCGCCGGGCCCAATCGAAACACTGCCGCCAGCCGTATCGGTCATCACGGTCAAAGATTCGCCCCTGGAAATTCATCGAGAATTCATCGGGCGAACCAGCGCGACGACCCGTGTCGATCTGCGCGCCCGAGTCACAGGTATGTTGGAGCAAAGGCTCTTTGAGGAAGGGGCAACGGTTGCCGCGGGGGATGTGCTCTACCAAATTGAGACAGACAATTATGAGGCGGCTGTCGTTCAGGCCACAGCCCAGTTTGAATCCGACAAGGCCCGGCTCCGCGAGGCCAGGACGAACGAAAAGCGCATTGAAAAACTGGTGCTGAGTCAAACCATCAGCGATCAGGAGGCCGATTCAGCAAGAACAACAACGCTGGTCGCAGCTGCAGCCCTCAAAGCAAGCGAGGCTGCATTGCAGCGTGCCCAGCTCGATCTTCAGTACACCCAGATTCTGGCCCCCAGTGCGGGCGTAATCGGCGAGACCAATGTCAGCATCGGTAATCTGGTGGGACCAGACTCCGGGGTGCTTGCGACCATTATCGCGCTCGATCCCATTTACGTGCACTTCACGGTCAGCGATGTCGAGTACCTGAACTTCCGCCGTGAGGCTGCAAACCGTGAGGGGGACAGCAGCCGACCGTCATTACAACCCCGACTGCGCCTGTCCAATGGAGACAAATATGATCAGGTCGGCAATTTTGAGCTGATCGGCAACGAGATTGACCCCGGCACCGGCACGCTGACGCTCAGGGCCTCCTTTCCAAATCCTCTGAAATTACTGAGGCCAGGCCAGTTCGTTACCGTGGAATTTGACGGGGAATCGGTACGGTCCGCACTCCTCGTACCGCAAAACGCAGTACTCGCCAGCGGGGCCGGGCGCTCTGTTTTGGTCGTTGGTGATGACCGTCGTATTGAACAACGAGCCATAGAAATTGGTGACAGCAGTGGCGCCTCCTTTATCGTGAAGTCTGGTCTCGAAAATGGTGAGCGCGTCGTTATCCGGGGACTGCAAAAAGTGCGACCCGGTATGACGGTTGACGTTACCGCTGAAGACTAGGCAGCGTCATGTTCAGCCAGTTCTTTATCCGCCGGCCGAAGTTCGCTTTTGTGATATCGATTTTTATCACGTTAGTCGGTCTGTTATCGGTGAATGCTTTACCGGTCGCACAATTTCCGCAGATTACTCCGCCCACCGTGAAAGTGACGGCGTTCTATCCCGGCGCCAGCGCAGAAATTGTGGAGGAGACGGTTGCCGTTCCTCTTGAAGAGGCGATCAATGGGGTTGAGGACATGATTTATCTTCAATCTAAAGCGGCCAACGATGGCTCTCTCGTTATCACGGTGACTTTTAAAGTCGGCACGGATGCGGATTTGGCATCGGTGAACGTCCAGAACCGCGTTGCGACCGCCACGGCCAAACTGCCGGAGGAAGTGGCACGCCAAGGTGTGATTACCCGAAAGACCTCGACGGATATGGTGATGGTCGTCAATCTCGAATCTCCCGAAGGAACACACGACGGGGTAACCCTATCCAACTATGCCGCGGTCAATATTCGGGACGCGTTGGCCAGGGTACCCGGTGTGGGAGAAGTGAACATTTTCGGCGAATTGATCTGGGGTATGCGGGTCTGGCTTGAGCCTCAGCGGATGGCAAGCTTGGGCATCACGGCTACGGACATCGCCAATGCTCTGAAGGAGCAGAACGTTCAGGTACCTGCCGGACAAATAGGCGGGCCGCCAGTCACCAGTGATCAGGTTTTCACCTATACCGTAGTAACGCGCGGACGGCTGACCGAGGTAAAAGAGTTTGAGAACGTGATGATCCGGGTTAATCGTGATGGTTCCCGAGTTCGCCTCGGCGACGTTGCCCGGGTCGAACTGGGAGCACAGTCCTATAGTTCCTATGGACGGCTCAACGGAAAGCCGGCGGTGGTAATGGGGATTTACCAGTTGCCCGATGCCAACGCGCTTGAGGTCGCAGAGCAGGTCCGTGAGCAATTGGATGGCCTTGCTGAGCGCTTTCCTCAGGATATGCGCCACAGTGTCCTCTATGACACGACCCGTTATGTGCGGATCTCGATTCGAGAAGTGATTGTGACGCTCTTCCAGGCGATTGGCCTGGTTGTTCTCGTGGTATTTGTGTTCTTGGGTGACTGGCGGGCAACTCTGGTACCGGGTATTGCGGTCCCGGTTTCTCTCATAGGGACCTTTGCCGTTTTGCTGATGTTCGGATTCTCGATTAACACCATTGTGCTTTTCGCCCTGATCCTCGCGATTGGGATCGTAGTGGACGATGCCATTGTGGTGGTTGAAAACACGCAGCGGCACATCGCTGAAGGCAAAGCGCCGGTTGAGGCGACTCGCCTCGCGATGCGTGAGGTCTCTGGGCCGGTGATAGCGACGACACTCGTGTTGCTTGCCGTCTTCGTTCCGGTAGCGATGATTCCGGGAATCACGGGTGAGCTGTTCAGGCAGTTCGCCGTAACCATTTCGGCAGCAGTGGCTATTTCCTCCATCAACGCACTGACGCTCAGTCCCGCGCTTTGTGCTGTTCTGTTGAGACCGCTGGGCAAGGAACCGCGTTGGTATCAGGCCTTTAACCGTTTGTTCCTCAAGGTAACGCAGGGCTATACGAAAGCAGCGGCAGTCCTGGTAAGGCGCATGACGGTTTTTGTGGTGCTGCTGACCGGGATCGTTGTGGGTATGGGTTATTTGTTCAGTAATCTGCCGACAGGATTTTTGCCCTATGAGGACCAGGGGGCATTCATGGTCGATCTGCGACTGCCTGACGGTGCCTCTTTAAACCGTACCGAAGCAGTTTTGATGAACGTTGAGAACGAACTCCTGGAAGTGCCAGGCGTAACGGATGTGATGTCGGTTGCCGGATTCAGCATGCTGAGCGGTTCCATGTCCTCAAATGCGGCTTTCGTGATTGGCATACTGGATCACTGGGACAACCGTCAAACGCCTGAGCTCTCACTAAGAACGATCCTCAATAAACTACAAGCGATCTCGGCAAGCAACAGCGATGCCAGGATAATTCCCTTTGTGCCGCCGCCGATACCGGGGCTCGGGTCCACTTCTGGTTTTGAGTTTGTCCTGCAGGATACTGGAGGAGGCGATGTCGCAGACCTTGAGTCTGCATTAAACGGACTCATCGTTGCGGCAAATCAGGATCCGGATTTGACGGGAATCTTTTCCAGTTTCTCGGCTTCCACACCACGAATATGGCTCGACATTGAACGTGAGAAGGCCAAGACCCTTGGGGTTCCGCTTAATGAGATTTTCTCGACCCTTCAGACGCAACTGGGGGGCCTCTATGTCAACGACTTCAATCGTTCCGGGCGGGTGTATCGTGTGATGGTTCAGGCAGAGGCCGATTTCCGAAATGACCCCGAAGACATTGGAAAACTGTTCGTGCGGAATCTATCAGGAGAGATGGTGCCGCTTTCGGCAGTTATCCGCGTAGCG
>JAERSQ010000099.1 GCA_016845525.1 Pseudomonadota bacterium | reverse complement strand
GTTGGCGATGTGCTGGCTCGAGATCCGGAGAGTCGCACGGTCTTCCATCAGGCCAATGTCACGGATATCCGGCACCTTTGAGCAGCCGACTCCCTGGTCGATCCACCTGACGACGTAGCCCAGAATCCCCTGACAATTGTTGTCAATTTCCTCGTTGATCTCCTCTGTCGACCAGTTCGGACTGTCACTGAGTGGAATCTTCAAAATATCGTCAAGGCTCGCCTGCGGCCGGTTTTTGAGTTCATCCTGGCGCGCAATCACATCGGTCTCGTGATAGTGCATGGAGTGAAGGGTTGCCGCCGTGGGTGAGGGGACCCAGGCAGTATTGGCACCCGAACGGGGATGATCTCCCTTTGCGTTCATCATGGCCGCCATTTCATCCGGCATGGGCCACATGCCTTTGCCGATCTGGGCATGGCCAGGCAGACCGCATTGAAGCCCTACGTCGACATTCCAGTCCTCGTAGGCCTTAATCCAAGGCTCGGCCTTCATATCCGCTTTGCGGATCATCGGTCCCGCCTCCATGGAGGTATGAATTTCGTCACCGGTGCGGTCAAGAAACCCGGTGTTGATAAAGATAACCCGGTCAGAGGCGGCGCGGATACACTCTTTGAGGTTGACCGTAGTACGTCGCTCTTCGTCCATGATGCCGATCTTCATGGTTTTTGGAGCCATACCCAGAAGTTGCTCGGTGCGCTCAAAGAGTTCGACGCTGAACGCTGTTTCTTCCGGCCCGTGCATCTTCGGTTTGACGACGTACATCGCGCCGGTCCGGGAGTTACGCTGGGCCGGATCTTTGAGATCATGCAGAGCGATCAGTCCCGTAATGACGGCATCCATAATGCCCTCAAAGACTTCATTGCCTTCGGCGTCCAGAATTGCCGGATTGGTCATCAGATGGCCGACATTTCTGACGAGCATGAGCGCCCGGCCCGGCAGTACAAGCCGTTCACCGTCGACGCCCAAGTATTCCCGATCCGGGTTCAAGGTGCGTTCGAAAGTTTCTCCGCCTTTGGATACGATCGTGGACAGTGTGCCACGCATGAGTCCCAGCCAGTTGGCGTAGACCTGTGCTTTGTCCGGCCCATCCACTGCTGCCACAGAGTCTTCACAATCCTGGATCACTGTAATCGCAGACTCAAGCAGCACATCGCTGACGCCGCTGGCACTTGCCTTTCCGACAGGATGAGCACGGTCAATGACGAGTTCGATATGCACTTGATGATGCTTTAGTAGCACAGAGGTTGGATTAAGGGCATCTCCGCGGTATCCGGCAAAGTGCTCAGGGTTGGATAGGAGAGCGGACTTTCCGTCTGAGCGTGCGGCCTTAAGTAGTTGGTCCTCTACAACAAAGCCGGTGATGTCTTCATAGGCAGTGTCATCGAAGGGGACTGTCTCATCGAGAAAGCGATTGGCAAAGGCTACGACGCGGCGCCCTCTGGCTTCGCTGTACTGGCCGCTCGTCAGCGCGCCGTCTTCATCGCTGATGACATCCGTCCCGTAGAGAGCATCATACAGAGAGCCCCACCTCGCATTCGTCGCGTTGATGGCGTAGCGGGCATTGTTGACGGGAACCACCAACTGCGGCCCAGGGATCGCAGTGATCTCCGGGTCTACTCCTTGGGTCGACACACTGAAATCAGGGCCTTCAGGTACGAGATAACCTATGTCGTAAAGAAATGCCCGATAGGATGTCGGGTCATGAGGGGTGCCGCGGCGCTCGGCGTGCCACTCGTTGATCAGCGTCTCAAGTTCCTCGCGACGCGCCAGCAGGGCACGGTTTTTTGGCGTTAGCTCTGAGATGAGATCAGAAAATCCAGACCAAAAAGTGTCAGGATCGATCCCGGTTTGCGGCAGCGCCTGATCGTTGACCAGCGCGAAAAGGTCACGGTCGATACTGAGACCGTGCAAAGATACTCGATGGTTCACAGCAAATTCTTAAGCCGAAACGGCTCTATAAGCAGTCCTCTCCCCAGTCGACGATGATACTCGCGAATTTTGTATTGTGGAGAAATATCCCACAATGTGGAATTAGTCTGATCACGCGCTGCTGGGAATTACCCTGAACCGAGTGATCGGGAGATGTTGTCGCTGGCACTAAGCAGTTCATGAGCCCAACTCACATCCCTTCTTTCTATGGGAGCTGAGACCGATAGGCCTGCTGACACTTGGCCAGTATTGTCATGCAGCAGGACCCCGATGCAGCCGACACCGAGTTCAGCCTCTTGATTATCCAGCGCATACCCTTGCCCGAGCGCGGCCGAAGATTCTTCTACCAGCCGATCGATGGAGGTAATCGTATTTTTGGTGTAGGCAGGCAGATTGGTGCGTTTACCATAATCCACACAGGCATCACGCCCCGCGGCGCCCAGCATCAGTTTACCAACCGCCGTGACGTGCAGCGGAGCACGGCTGCCTACGACCTGATGGACATGCATCAGGCGGTCGGGTGTCACCCGTTCAATATAGACCAGCTGATCCCCCTCGCGGATACTGAGATTCACCGTTTCATGAAACTCATCACGCAGCGATTCCATGAACGGCAGAGCGATTGCCCGAAGGTCAAGAGTGCTGTGCAGGCGAGTGCCCAGTTGCACCAGTCGAAGTCCCAGCCGGTAATGGTTATCGCTGTTCTTTTCGACGAGTCCGTTCTGAATCAGAGACCCTAATATCCGATGGGCCGTGCTTGGATGCAGACCCGTCTCTGCAGTCAGAATCTTGAGGCTGACGGGTTTGCGGTAACGGGCGATAGCATCCAGAAGAAGAGTCGCACGGTCAATCACCTGTATGTGAGAAGCCCGATTGATCGTCAATGTTGGATTCCGCATGAAAAGTCAGAAAGACAGTAATATATTATCCTGCAAGAACTTTTTTTGACAGTTTGTAGAGCGAATAAGCATGATCGATTTTGTGCCCTTTTTGTTGTTCGTGATTTTTATGGTGGGGACGCCGGGGCCCGCGAATATGTTGCTGATGACATCCGGGGCGAACTTCGGCTTCTGGCGCAGTCTTCCCTTTGTGGCGGGAGTGACGCTGGGAAAGTTGCTGGTGAATATTCTGCTGGCCCTTGGTTTGTGGGAACTGCTTTCCTACGAACCGCGATTTCTGCTCGCGCTCAAGATCGTCTGTGTGGCCTATCTCGCGTGGCTGGCGTTGCGGATGTCAGGATTCCTGATGGCGGAACGCGATCTCAGGCAGCCGGAGTCCTTCTGGAAGGGGCTCGCGGTGCATCCGCTGAATCCCAAGGCCTGGGCCATGCTGGTGTTTGCC
>JAERSQ010000098.1 GCA_016845525.1 Pseudomonadota bacterium | reverse complement strand
CCTTGAGCACCGGTAAAGGTATTGGCGTTTCCGCTATTGATGAGGATGGCTCGCGCCTTGCCCGATCCTGCCACCTTTCGGCTCCACTGTACCGGCGCCGAGGCCGTTGCCGAACGCGTGAATACGCCTGCAACGGTGGTCCCCCGATCCAAGGTCACCAGCAGCAGATCATCCCGGCCCGCGTACTTGATCCCTGCCCGAGCCGTCTTCAGGGCAACGCCCGCGATCCCGGATATGCGGGGAAAGGTCTTGGGTGCAAGCGCGGAACGCTTTAAAGATGCCATGGCGCCGTTCGACTGGCTGAGCTACAGCTTACCGTGGCACTGTTTGAATTTCTTACCCGAACCGCAGGGACAGGGCTCGTTGCGGCCCACTTTTGCACCGGCTCGGACAAAGGGTCGAGATTGATCAGCCGCAGGATCGGCGGAACCGGTATCAACTCCCCGACCCGGGCCCGCCGGCCCTTCAGACGGGCCGTCTGCCGGTGAGTTCGGGTGCAGGTACTCACGGTTCTGCTCGCCCTGCTGTCGCTGACGAGCCTCAAGATCGGTCACCTCGGCTTCTGTCTGAACCTGAACCTTGGCAAGTATTCCAATCACGTCATTTTTGACCTCATTCAGCATGGCCGAGAACATCTCAAATGCTTCCCGTTTGTACTCCTGCTTGGGGTTTTTCTGGGCGTAGCCACGCAATCCGATGCCCTGTCGCAGATAATCCATCTGAGCCAGGTGCTCTTTCCACTGCTCGTCCAGCGTTTTCAGCATCACCGCTTTTTCCAGATGACGCATCACCGGCTCCCCGACGGAAGTCACCTTCTCTTCGTAAACCCTGGCGATTTCCTCAGAGATCTTGTTGCGCAGCGTTTCCTCATGCAGATCGTCATCGGCCTTCAGCCAATCTTCCACTGGCAGCGGGATGCCGAAATGCGTCTGAAGGTCCTGCTGCAACGCGGGCACATCCCATTGCTCCTCAAGACTCTCGGGCGGAATCGACCGGTCAATCATCTCGGCGATCACCTCTTCCCGGGCAGCAGTGACCGTCTCAGAGATATCGTCAGTCGCCATCAAGGTGTTGCGCTGGTCGTAGACCACTTTGCGCTGCTCGTTAGCGACGTCGTCGTATTCAAGGAGTTGCTTGCGGATGTCGAAATTGCGTCCTTCGACTTTTTTCTGGGAGTTCTCGATGGCGCGTGTCACCCACGAATGCTCAATCGCCTCACCCTCTTCCATGCCGAGTTTTTCCATCAACCCGGAGACCCGGTTTGAGCCGAAGATACGCAGCAGATTGTCCTCAAGCGAAAGATAAAACCGGCTCCCGCCTGGATCCCCCTGTCGTCCACAGCGGCCGCGCAGCTGGTTATCGACCCGGCGGGATTCGTTGCGCTCTGTCCCAAGCACATACAGCCCGCCCGCCTGGACCACCTGGTCATGGCGCGTCTGCCATTGTGCTTGGGTCTCACTTGCACGCTGTGAGTCGCCCTCACCCAACGCCTCAAGTTCCATGACGACGTTGCCGCCCAACACAATGTCCGTACCGCGTCCGGCCATGTTGGTCGCAATCGTGACCGCTCCCGGTCTGCCAGCCTGCGCAATGATTTGTGCCTCGCGCTCATGCTGTTTTGCGTTCAACACCTCGTGGCTGATTTTCTCTTTGTTGAGCAGTCCCGACAGATATTCCGAGGTCTCGATGGACGCAGTACCAACCAAAACGGGCTGGTTTCTGGACTGAGAGGCTTTGATGTCTTCGATGATGGCCTCAAACTTTTCTTTCTGCGTGCGGTAGACCAGGTCCGACAAGTCTTCCCGGATCATGAGCTGGTTCGTGGGAATCACCACGACTTCAAGTCCGTAAATCTGCTGGAACTCAACCGACTCGGTATCAGCGGTACCGGTCATGCCGGAGAGACGGTCATAGAGCCTGAACAGGTTCTGGAAGGTGATCGAGGCAAGCGTCTGGTTCTCCTGCTGGATTGCGACACCCTCTTTGGCTTCGACAGCCTGGTGCAGCCCCTCCGACCAGCGCCTTCCCGGCATCATTCTTCCGGAAAATTCATCAATGATGACGATCTGCCCGTCTCTCACGATGTAATCCACGTCGCGCTGAAAGAGTGAATGCGCACGCAGTCCTGCATAGAGATGATGCATCAGGCTGATGTTGCCAACGTCGTAAAGGCTCGAGTCTTCATCCAGTAGGCCTGCTTCGGACAGCAGCCGCTCCGCATTTTCGTGACCCGCCTCAGTCAGGGATACCTGACGGGTCTTCTCATCAACACTGAAGTCACCCGGTCCCTCTTCTTCCTCAAGGCCTTCCGTTGGCTCCTCGGAAGGCGCCTGACGCTCAAGAGCCGGAATGATCCTGTCGATGCGGGTGTAAAGATCACTGCTGTCTTCGGCAGGCCCCGAAATGATCAGCGGCGTGCGCGCCTCATCAACCAGGATGGAATCCACCTCATCAACGATCGCAAAATCGAGCGAACGCTGAACACGGTCCTCAGCACTGAAGGCCATGTTGTCACGCAGGTAATCAAATCCAAACTCGTTATTGGTGCCATAAACAATATCGCAGGCGTAGGCTGTCCGTTTGGTTGCACTGTCCTGACCCGACAACACCACTCCCACCGAAAGACCGAGATAACCGTAGATCTGACCCATCCAGTCCGCATCACGCTGGGCGAGATAATCATTTACCGTAACCACGTGCACGGTATTGCCGCAAACCGCATTGAGGTACGCCGGCAGGGTTGCCACGAGCGTCTTTCCCTCTCCCGTGCGCATCTCTGCAATCTTGCCGTCGTTAAGCACCATGCCTCCGATTAACTGCACATCAAAGTGGCGCATGTTCAGTGTACGTCGGGAGGCCTCCCTGACCACCGCAAACGCTTCAACCAGAAGTTCCTGGACACCTTCACCGGCCCCTGCGCGCTGGCGGAACTCGTCCGTTTTTGCCTTGAGCTCAGCATCTGAAAGACCTTCAAGCGACGGCTCCAAGGCATTGATCTTGTCAGCAAGAACGCTTAATTTGCGCAATAGGCGCTGATTTCGACTGCCAAAGATTTTTGTTGCGACTTTGCTGAACATCGAAATGATCTGTAGAAAGTGGTTAAATGAGCGCACGGGTCAAACAAGCCCGCAGACGGAACCGCAACTGGACGATTGGTCCCATGCTGAAAAATCACGCTACTGGATCCTGAAATTTTATCATGGCCGACAGTTCTTTCACTCGGATGGGCAGTCTGCTGGCTAACGTGCCCGGACTGAAGGAAGCTAAAGATGCCCCCGTCACCAACACCGAGCAGATTGCGTGGCGCGCCGCAGCCGGCGACGACATCTCCAATCACACCGTGGTCAGACCTCACCACGGTGAGTGGCAAATCGTCGCGGATTCCCCCGTCTGGGGTGATGCGGTCAGGCAACGTCAGGCGGACATACTCAATGCCCTGCATAGGGCCAATATCGAGGTCCGCGCACTGAAGATAAAGGTTCGGCCGCGTAATGCTTCACCCAGAACAACAACATCCGACAACCAAAACGCTGCAAAAAGGCTCGATTCAAAAACAGCCGACTTGCTCGCTCAAACCGCTGACGGACTCAAGTCCCGGGATCTTGCCGAAGCGGTGAAACGTCTCAGTCATCGCGGAGGCCGTCACTCCGGCTGATCGAAATCAGTAGCCCTGCGCGGCAAGATCGTTCAGAAGCGCCTTCGCGAGATCCAGAATCTCCGTGTCCGGGGATAACTCCAATAACTCTTCGAGCACGTCTCGCGCCTCCTGGTATCGCCGTAGTTCGAAATAACTGGAACCCAGTCTCAGCCGTGCCGCCTCGCCGAATGCGCTACCGGGAAAGGAGTCGAGCAAAGTCGTCATCGCTGTCACGGCATCATTAAATCCGTGATCCAGGTAGCGCGACTCGCCCAACCAATACCATCCCTGGTCGGCGAGCAGGCTGAGAGGATACTCCCGGAGAAACGTTACAAAGCCCTGAGCGGCATCAAGATAATGCGCCTGATGGAACGCTTCCAGCGCGGCGTCGTATGCCGTCTGCTCGGCGGGCTCGATTGAATTTGGCGCCGGTGCAGTCTGAACTTGGGGCGATACAACAGACAGTGTGGTGACCCGGCGCGTGCTCCCCGAGCCGGTTCCGACCTCTACCGATTCGACTTTGTGAAGCGGCTGAGATGCAAGATCTAAATCATTGTTTTGGCTATTTAATTCCTGGGCGTATACAGAGCCGAACACAAAGAGGAGGAGTAAGCTGAGGGTCCCGGTCTGAGCCACTGGTGACCCGCGCCAGGACAAGAAGTGACCGCATCTCACGACCAGTCGATCTGACGTAGCCGCGAGACGCGCTTGGAGAGGCGAAACAGGTCGACTAGTAGAGAACTTCGACGCGGCGGTTAAGAGACCAGGCGCTCTCATCCTGACCCATCGAGATCGGCCGCTCTTCACCATACGAGATGGTGCGGATGGCATCCGGCGCAACGCCCATCGCCTGGAAAATTTCACTCACCGCGTTTGCGCGGCGCTCACCCAAAGCGAGGTTGTATTCACGGGTGCCGCGCTCGTCAGCATGTCCCTCAAGGACAACGGCCATACCGGGATTATTGGAAAGATATTGCGCGTGCGCCTCGACCACCCGCTGCGCTTCAGGTGTCAGGTTGGAACTGTCGAAATCAAAATACACAACCCGCTGTCCAAGCGGATCGTCCATGTTGGCATCGTCCTGGTCGATCGTGATGATCTCGCCCGCAGTCGCGTCATCGGAACCCACTGCTGAGGCGGATGCGTCAGTACTGACTTCTGCCCCGCTGCCGCCGATAGTGGCATCCTCCACTTCTACGGTTCCGCCTTTTTTCTTTGAAGCAGCACAGCCGGCAAGCGTCGCGCCAAGAAAGAGCACCATTAAAATCGTCCAGAATCTTCGCATTGTCAGTCTCCTATCTTCAGGCCGGAAAAAGCTCTGTCAGCTTTCTCGCACTCCTTCATTAATTTTTCAGTCTTTCGACTCTTACTTCTTATTACTTTCCTGCACTGCCAATTATTTTTATCCTTATACCTATTACTACTGCTTGTACCGCGAGCGCTTCTTTCGCTGGGTTGATTCTCAGTCCTTGAGTCAGCCGATCAATCAACCCGTCAGCGGCTTGCAGCCCAGGCGGGTTCCCGAACATCTCCGTCAGTCAGTTTCAGGACCTGCCTAACCCGACCATCTGCGGATACGGCTGCGAGCACTCCCTCGCTTCCCATTCGGGTCGCATACAGGATCATCGCACCATTGGGCGAGAAAGTCGGCGACTCGTCAAGTGTACCGTCTGTCAGTACGTCGGTTCTACCACTCTCTGGATAGAATACACCAATCTGGTAGCCAGCGCCTTGCCCGCGGTTGGTGACCAGGACAAGCCGCTTGCCTGTGGGGTCGTACGATGCTCCCGCATTCTCCTTGCCCTCCCGGGTCAACCGTTCCGCCTTGCCCCCATTTCGGCTCACTCGGTAGATGTGAGGCCGCCCGTTTCGGTCAGACGTGAACACCAGGTATCTTCCATCCGGAGACCAGGCCGGCTCAGTATCAATCGCCGGGTGTTGGGTTAAACGGCGAATCTCGCCAGACGAGACGCCAAGCACATAGATGTCCGTATTTCCCTTGGCGGAGACTGTCAGCGCAAGCGATTTCCCGTCTGGTGACCAGGCGGGCGCACTCGCCGAACCATCAAAGCGTGCAACGGGGCGGCGGCTACCGGTGCTGATATCCTGCAACCAGACATTCGCGCCGGAGCGATTATCTGAAAACGAAACATAGGCCAGCCACTGGCCGTTGGGTGACCAGGCGGGAGATAACACCGGCAAGTTGGTGGTCTTGAGAATCTGCTGAGCGTTGTGGCCGTCTGAATCTGCAATCATCAACTGGTAGATTCGGTCATTCTCATCACTGATATTCATGGTCACGTAAGCAATTCGCGTGTCGAACGCGCCTTTGATCCCGGTCATTTCATAAAAAATGCGATCGCTGATCTGGTGAGCCACCTGTCTCAGCTGAGCAGCGCTTGCGGTGTAACGCAAAGCCACCTTCACCCGCTCCCGATAAACATCCAACAGTTGGAAGCTCACCTCGAACCGGTCCGGGCCTTTTTCCGTGATGCGACCAACCACGAGCGCTTCTGCCTTGATCAGACGCCAGTCCTTATAACGCACCTCGGAGATCTCACTGGGTCGGCTCAAAAAGTCCGCCGGCGGCAGCAGTTCAAATCGTCCAGAGCGATGCAGATCCGCAGCAACGATGCCGCGCAGGTTTGCCGGCGGATCACCTGTGCCCTGCCAACGAAAAGGCACCGCAGCAATTGGCATCCCTGACTTCTCGCCTTGAGTGATCTCGATCGTCAGCGCGCCTGTTGCTGTCCCGGGTTGGATCAATACCATGGCAGCGGCAAAGATCAGCACCACCGCATGTTGAAAACCTTTCATTGAGGTCGCTCTGCTTGAGGTCATGTTGGGCTCATGATTCGGGTTTAAAGACAAAATTGAATTCTTTTAAATATTCGTAAAAACGCGCCTCTCCCGGAAAGGGAAGCGGAGATGCCTTGAAAATAGCATTTTCTGCCGATTCATCCAAACGCGCGTCGCCGCTGCTCCGGGTCATTTTTACTGAAACCACATTTCCCTGCCGATCAACTTTGACGAGAAACGCGACGCTGAG
>JAERSQ010000097.1 GCA_016845525.1 Pseudomonadota bacterium | reverse complement strand
CAGGGTATCAAAGAGATAACGGCCGTAATCACGATGCTGGGCCTCGGGTATTCCGCAGACCTGTGCCAACATGGTAAAGGTGGCAGGGTTCAGTCGATCGAAGTCAGAAAGTTCAAGATTGAAAGCAATACCGTGCATCCTGCAAAAGGCAGCCGTTTCATCAAGTACTGGCTGCGCGGAGTCCACAATGACCCCGTCGTAATCCAGCAGAATCAAAGCATCTTTACCGTTTCGCTGCATTTTTGATCTGACCTTTAACCCAGGTGCGCGGGCAGGGCATCAATATCGCCCAGTCGGATAAGCGCGTCGACGGCAATAGAACCGTGTTCGGTTACCCACAACGGGTTGATGTCCATATCGATCAGCGTCTCGGCAAGGGCAAGGGCCATAGCGCTGATTTTCATCAGGGTCTGTACCAGATCATCAAGATCCGCGTGGGCACAGCCTCGATAACCCGAAAGCAATTTCATCACCTTGAGCCTTGAGAGGGCATTGGCGAGATCTTGCGGTTGGGCGGGCAGCAGCACGGTAGCACTGTCTGCCATCAGTTCTACCAGCGTGCCGCCTCCCGCAATCGTCATCACGAGTCCAAAGTGCGGGTCATTCTGGATCCCGACCAAAAGTTCGGCAATAAGTCCATCGGCCATCTGCTCGATCAGGATGCGGTCGTCGGCGGGATGACCCAACGCCTGCGAACCAAGCGAAACTACTTCCTGAGCGATTCTCCCAACATCATCGGCATCACAAAGGCCAAGCCGCACGATGCCGTGATCGCTTTTGTGAGGGAGCTCAGGGTTCACGAGCTTGAGTGCCACAGGAAAACCGATCTGGCGGGCCGCCTCAGCGGCATCATGGCTCGTGCAGAGTCTGCCCAGTGGAACCGCAATCTCATGAGCCAGGAGCAGCTGTTTACCCTGCCACTCATCCAGAAGCTGAGGCTTGCCCTCAACCGGGTGACATGAGGGGATAAAGTGATCGCCCCCTTGCTTTCTCTTGTGCTGTGCCTCACCGAACACTGCGGCAGCGCGGATGGCGGCAGTGGCTTCTCCGATGCCCTGCAGCGGCGCGACACCTTGGCTGATCAACGTCTGTTGCGTTTCGGGATCAAGGTTTTCGGGCAGGCCGGAGCAGATCGCAGCAGGGATCGAAGCCCTCGCAGCAGCGCGCATGAAGGCCCGGGCGTCGGCCTGGTAATAGGGTCGATCCTCACCGAGTTCCGGGGGAGGGTAGTCCTGTACCAGCAAGGCCGCGTCATATCCTGGTGCCAGGGCAGCGGCAAAGACTTTTTCCAGAGTCTTTTCGTGACCCCACAAAGGGGTGGTGTAATCAAGCGGATTACCCACCGTCGCAATCTCAGGCAGCCATTGGCGAAGAGTCCTCTGAGTCGCTTCGTCAGGAGGATCAAAGATGAGCCCCTCCTTGTCGGCGCAGTCGGCGCAGTCGGCGAGCATCGCGACGTCACCTCCCGAGCAGGTAAAGGCCGCAAGCCGCCTTCCTTTGGGCGGTCCGGCAGTTGTCAGCAGTTGTAAGGTTTCAAGCATGAGGCTCGGGGTCGATACCCGGGCCACGCCGATCCGGTCAAAGAGCGCCTGATAAAACGTATCCTGTCCCGCAAGCGAGCCCGTGTGGGTCAGCGCGGTCTGCGCGGCAAGATCTGATTGACCCGCTTTGAGTGCCACCACTGGAACCCCCCGGTCGAGGGCGCGTCCCACTGCCGCGGCAAACTGTGGAATATCACGGAGTGTTTCGATATACAGACCGAAACCGGTAACGCCGGGATCGTCGGCAAGATAATCAAGATAATCCTCGACCCCGAGCACCGACTGGTTGCCCGCTCCGATCACGTAGGAAAACCGGACCGACCGACGGTTGGTCAGGAGATAGCCCGACAGCATGCCGGACTGGGAGATAAGGGCTGGACCCTGCTCGACCGGTGTCCCGCCGTGACTGAAGGGCCACAGGTGTGCGCCGGTAATGTAGTTGAGCAGCCCAAAAACATTTGGTCCCGCGAGTGCCATATCACCACAGGCGTCAATGAGTTCCTGTTCCAGGTGGGCCCCATCATCCCCCAGTTCACCAAACCCCGCCGAATAACAGACAATGCCGCCAGCGCCTTTTTCCCTTAATTCCTTAATCACGGCCGGCACCCCTTGTCGGGGCACGGCCAGAAACACTGCGTCTGGCGCCTCGGGCAGTTCAGCGACACTGGTGTAAGAGGGGATCGCACCGAAGCGGTCCGGTTGCGGGTTCAGTCCCCAGATTTCACCTTTGAAATGACCCGCAGCACACTGGCCGGCCGCAAAGACGGCCGAGTCGCCGCCGGCAAAGACGATGTGCCGGGGTGCAAGCAGCCGGCGCAGGTTGGCACGTCGAGTGGGAGTCACGCCCCGAGTGGTCTCAACAATGACCGACTGATGATATGACGTTGAATCTCGGAAGTGCCTTCCCAGATTCGCTCGAGCCGTGCGTCGCGCCAGAGCCTTTCGATCGGCAGATCCTCCATGAGCCCCATTCCGCCATGAATCTGGACCGCGTCATCTGCCAGACGGTGCAGCATCTCTGAGGCGAAGAGCTTGCACATTGCGGCATCGGTGGGCGTCATCTGCCCGGCATCCGCTTTGCGCGCTGCATGCATGACCAGAAGATCTGCTGCCTGAAGTTCGGTAGCCATATCAGCGAGTTTGAATGAGGTGCCTTGAAACTTGCCAATCGGCTGATCAAACTGTTTGCGGTTGGCGGCCCAATCCAAAGACAGTTCCAAAAGCCGTTCCGCACGGCCGCAGCAGCCGGCACCGACCCACACCCGACCCATCTTGATCCACTTATCGGCCAGCGCTAATCCCTCGCCTTCCTCGCCGAGCATTTGTGCCTCACTGACACGACAGTCATTGAAAGACAGTACGAAGTTAAGATAGGCGCGCTGACTGACACACCTGGGTCCTCGGGTGATCTCAAAACCGGGGTGCCCGCGATCGACCAAGAACGCGCTGACGCGCTTGCGTGGGCCGCGCGGTGTGTCGTCCGTCCCGGTAGCGGCAAATACAATGGCAAAGTCCGGCTCGACATGGCCGCTGACGAAGTGCTTTGAGCCGTTAATGATCCAATCACTGCCGTCGCGAAGCGCGCGGGTTGCCATCGACATGATGTCCGAGCCGGCGCCCGGTTCGGTAATGGCAAAGCACTCCACTTTTTCCCCAGTCACGCAGGGGATAAGATATTTCTGCTTCTGCTCCTCATTGCAGGCCATCAGGAGCTCAGTCGGCCGCCACGCAAACCCGTGCAGGGCATGGGAGACCTTGCCGAATTCACGCTCCATAATCGCGAGGCTGGTGTAGTCCAGACCGCCGCCTCCAACGGATTCGGGCAGGTTGGCCGCATAAAATCCCATTTCGATTGCTTTACGCTTGATCTGCTCTCCCTGTTCAGGACTGACTTCTCCGTTGCGCTCCACCTCAACTTCGAGTGGCAGGAGTTCCTCGGAAACGAAAGCCTGGGCGGAATCGGCCAGCATTCGTTGTTCACTGGTGAGTTCGATATCCATAGTTGTTCCGTTAGCAGCGTTCCGGCACGCCGGCGCTGCCGTGTATCAAGATGGTCCAGATAATATTGCTTTGGGCGGCTTATTGCCATAATGTGCGCGCCGTAGCCCACACCCTGCGAAATGCAGGAAACCGGAACCAAAAGCGCAATGGAAGACCGATCAAACGAACTTAATGTCATCCGGCATGGCGGTGTGCTGGAGATTCAGCTGAACCGTCCCAAAGTAAATGCCATCGACTTTGAATTAAGCCGCCGGATCAATGAGGCGGTAGTCACGCTGCGCGATGATCCGGAGCTTCGCGTCGGGCTCGTCACGGCGACCGGAGAAAAGATCTTCTCCGCCGGCTGGGATCTTAAGGCGCTGGACAGCGGGGAGCAGCAGTTGGACAACTGGTGGGAGGCCGATGCTGATTTGCCGGGCGGCTTTGCGGGGCTGACCGAGATGTGGCATCTCAACAAACCGGTGATTGCGGCCGTCAATGGGCACGCGATTGGCGGCGGCTTTGAACTGGTTATGTCCTGTGATCTGGTGATTGCGGCGGATCATGTTTTTTTCCAGCTTCCGGAGATGCCGCTCGGCATCGTTCCCGATGCGGGAGCTATCCAGAGACTGCCCCGAAGGGTTCCCTATAACGTTGCGGTAGAGATGCTCTGGCTGGGCCGGAAGATGGGGGCGGAAGAAGCGATGCGCCACGGCCTTGTCAACGCGGTAGTGCCATCAGCCGATTTGCCGGCAACGGCAATGGATTGGGCGCAGCAGATCGCGGATTCTGCGCCCCTTGCGGTGCAGACCATCAAGGAAGTGCTGCGGGCGATTGAGGCGGACACCATTGAGGGCGCTTTCAATACTATGCGTACGGGCGATCTGCCGACCTATCGGAAAATGCTGCGTTCTGAAGATGCCAAAGAGGGCGTGCGCGCCTTTGTAGAAAAACGCAAACCCATTTTCAAGGGCGAGTAGGGCTATTGAATCCAGACTAAAGAGGAATAAAGAGCATATGACGGAGTCGCATATAAAGAGGGTCGCGCTGGTGGGCGGAGGCGTTATCGGCGGGGGTTGGGCCACGCGGTGTCTTGCAAATGGTCTGGAGGTCGTTCTGACGGACCCAAGACCTGAAGCCCGGGATTACGTTGAGACCATGGTGGCTGATGCCTGGCCGGTACTCGAGGATGCGGGTCTTGTATCCAAGAACAAAGGCGAACTGCACTTTGCGCAGGATATTGCGCAAGCGGTGCAGGATGCTGATTTTGTTCAGGAGAATGTCCCCGAGCGTGAAGAACTCAAGATTGCTGTCCACGAGGAGATCAGCCAGCATGCCCGCGAGGACGTGGTGATCGCTTCGAGTTCATCCGGGCTTCTGCCGAGCCGGCTGCAGGCGCGATGCGCACACCCAGAGCGCTTGATGATTGGCCATCCGTTTGCGCCGGTCTATCTGCTACCTCTGGTTGAGATTGTGGGAAGTGAGCAGACTTCACAGACTGCTATTGCACAGGCGGGTGCGTTTTACCGATCCCTTGGCATGCGGCCGCTGCATGTTCGTCGTGAGATCGAAGCCTATATCGCAGATCGTCTTCAGGAATCGCTATATCGTGAAGCGCTGCATCTTATCGATCAGGGCGTTGCCACGGTTGCAGAGATCGATGCAGCCGTCACTGGCGGTCCTGGATTGCGATGGGCGTTCATGGGAACGTTTCTGGCCTGGCATCTCGGCGGCGGTCCGGGCGGGATGCGCCATACCATCGAGCAGTTTGGACCCGCACTGGAACTGCCCTGGTCACATATGAAGGCGCCGGAGTTGACCGATGAACTGAAAAACCGCATCGTTGACGGCTGCGAAGTGGAGTCTGGTGCGCGGGCCTTTGACGAGATGGAGCGTCGGCGCGACCGCTGTCTTGCGGAGATTCAGAAAGTGCTGAAGGAACACTGGTATCCCCCCGAGGAAGACGGCTGGCCACCGATGGCAACCGACCGATAACAAAACAAACAGTCAATCAATAACGATCAGTGACTCAGGGAGACCGAGTCAATTTCAGGAGGAACAGGATAGATGACCATGAATAGCAACGTAGTCGTGACGTGCGCGGTAACCGGCGCGGGAGATACGGTGGATAAGCATCCGGCGATTCCCGTCACCCCCGAGCAGATCGCGAACTCGGCCATTGAAGCGGCGGACGCCGGTGCGGCGATTGTCCATCTGCATGTTCGTGATCCCGACACCGGCAAAGGCAGTCGCGATATCAATCTTTTCAAAGAGACTGTGGAACTTGTCAGGAACAGCGGCCGAAATGTGCTGATTAACCTGACCGCGGGCATGGGCGGGGACTTGGTCGTTGATGACGAGAATCCGGAGGTTCCGGCAGAGGGAACGGATCTCATCAGTGCCGAAGAGCGCATGGCGCATGTGGAGTTACTGCGCCCGGATATCGCGACGCTGGATTGCGGCACGATCAACTTCGACAACGCCAATTATGTCTACATCCAGACGCCCAATATGCTGCGGGCCATGGCCGCGCGCTACGCGGAAATCGGCGTCAAGCCCGAGATGGAAGTGTTTGATTTGGGTCACCTGCGGTTTGCAAACCAGATGGTGTCGGAAGGATTGATCAAGGGGACGCCGATGTACCAGGTGTGCCTGGGTATTCCGTGGGGTGCCGGCGCGGATTCCGCAACGATGACGGCGATGGTGGGTCAGTTGCCGCGGGACGCGTTCTGGTCAGGATTCGGCATCAGCCGGACGCAGATGCCGATGGCGGCGCAAGCCATGTTGCTCGGCGGGAACGTCCGGGTGGGGCTGGAAGACAACCTGTATCTTGAAAAAGGGGTGCCCGCAAGCAACGCACAACTGGTCGAGAAGGCCGTCCGCATCATCCGTGATCTGGGAGGACAGATCTGCGATGCGGACCAGGCCCGGGAGAGATTGGGTATCGCCTGAACACCTGATTCGCTTAAGTGAGACTGCGCCGGGAGCCGTAACCAGAGTCCGGCGCAGGAACTCTCCTAGTGTTCTGCGAATTCAGGCATGACTTCGTTGATGAAGAGCTCCAAAGAGCGCTTTTGCTCTTTCATGCCGAGGCCGAGACTGGCGTAGTAGGTAAATTGATCGACGCCGAGGTCGTCGTAAAGTCGCAGCTTGCTGATGACTTCTTCCGACGTGCCGAACATCAGATTCTCCTGCAGCATGTTGGGATCATATTCATCCCGGTTTTCCAGCGTCGATAAATCAATCATCGCGGGAAAGCCGTTCTCAACACCCCCGGCATTCTTGAAGAGATTTTCAAACTGCGCTAACTGACGCCGCGCTGCTTCAATCGGCACCATCCAGTCGTCTTTATTGTCGTAAACACAGGTATGCCGCATGGCGGAGAAGATCGGCCGGGCCTGGCCCGGGTTTTCATCGAGAGCGGTCTGCAGTCTTCCGAGATAGGTCTCGACCTCGCTCATCGGCCGGGTGAGCGGCCATGACATGATGTTGCACTGGTTCTTCACCGCATAGTCGTAGGTAATCGGGGCGCGAGCGGCCACCCAGATCGGGGGATGCGGTTTTTGTAGCGGCTTCGGCACGGAGGTGGCTTCCGGAAAGGTCCAATAGTCACCCTCATGAGCGTAGTCACCCTGCCAGAGCGCTTTGACAGCCGGCAGCATCTCCTGCATGTAGCGCCACGCGTCAGTCTGTTTGAGGCCAGCGTGCATTCTGTCGAACTCCCGCTGGTAGGCTCCCGAGCCGATTCCAAATTCCAGTCGGCCATTGCTATACAAGTCCAGCAGGGCGGCTTCACCCGCAACATTAATCGGATGCCAGTAGGGCGCGACGACCACCGCTGTGCCGAGGCGGATACGGTCGGTGTGTGCGGCCCACCAGGTCAGGATCTGAAAAGGATTGGGCGCAATCGTCATCTCAAGGGCATGGTGTTCCGCGGCCCAGACAATGTTGAACCCTCCGGCATCAGCCATTTGCACCATCTCCAGCGTATGCCGCTCGACTTCGGCCATGTCGGTATCCGGGGCGATACGCTCCATATTGATGGCTAACTGAAATTTCATGATGCTCCTTTGGGTAAACGGCTAACGCCGGACGAGTCTATCACCACGCCAGTGAATCTCGCTGACCTAGATCAGCGCATGACGAAGGGATCGGCGATGGGTTCCGGAGAGGTATTCAGCCATACCGTTTTGGGACGCGTGTAGTCATAGATCGCCTCCATGCCGGATTCTCGGCCGTAGCCGCTGTCCTTGTAGCCGCCGAAAGGCGCGATGGGCGAGACCACCCGATAGGTGTTGACCCAGACGATGCCGGCACGAATCGCTTTGCTGACGCGAAGCGCGCGACCCACGTCCCGGGTGAAGATACCGCTCGCCAGTCCAAAATTCGTATCGTTGGCAAGCATCAGGGCCTCGGTCTCATCTTTAAACCCGAGCGCGCTGACTACCGGGCCAAACAGCTCTTTTCGGACAATACTGATATCCTGATGCGGACAGTCCACGATCGTCGGCTCGATATACCAGCCAGTTTCCAGCCCCTGTGGCGTATTTCCGCCGTAAAGGAGGTCTGCGCCGTTTGCCGTCGCATCGGCCAGGGTGGATTGAATGTTGCTGAGCTGCGCTTCAGTCGCCAACGGGCCCATCTGACTGTTGTCATCCAAGGGATCGCCAATCCGGATCTGTGCCGCCTTTTCGACCACCCGGGACAGAACCTCTTCGCGGATCGATTCCTGCAGCAGCAGCCGTGAACCGGCTACGCAGCTTTGCCCGCTGGCACTGAAGATACTGAGAAGGACGCCGTTGACGGCGCTTTCAAGATCAGCATCCTCAAACACCATGACCGGTGACTTGCCGCCCAGCTCCAATGAGACCTCGGCAAAGTTCTCAGCACTGTTACGGATCACGTGCCGGGCAGTCTCGGGACCGCCGGTAAAGCTGACCCGGTCCACCAGCGGATGGCTGGTCAGGGCCCGGCCGCAGGGCTCACCATGCCCAGTCACCACATTGAAAACACCCGGCGGAAAGCCGGCTTCCTCAAAGACCTTGGCGAATTCAAGCATGGGGGCCGAGGCGTGTTCAGAGGCTTTCAGCACCACGGTATTACCCGCGGCAAGGGCGGGGCCGATTTTCACGGCGACGAGAAACAGTTGGGAATTCCAGGGCACCACAGCAGCCACCACGCCGAGCGGTTCACGGACGGTCATCGCCATCATGTCGGGCTTGTCGATGGGCAGGGTTTCCCCAGTGACCTTGTCAGCCAGGCCCGCGTAGTATTGAAAGAAGTCCGAAATGTAATTCGCTTGCCAGCGCGTTTCCTTAAACAGTTTGCCGGTATCGACTGTCTCACAGCGGCCGAGCGGCTCCGAATGTTCCGCCAGAATCTCAGCAAGACGGCGCAGCATCTTGCCTCGGGCCGTAGGCGTCATGGTCGCCCAGGCACCTTCGCTAAAGGCGCGATGCGCCGCTTCGACCGCGCGGTCGATATCGGCTTCTGATGCCTCGGGGACTTCTGCCCAGGTTTGTCCGGTCGCAGGGTTTACGCTGGTAAACGTTTCCCCGTTTTCAGCGCCCACCCATTCCCCGTTGATGTACATCTGATATCGCGTTAATTCAGCCATCGGCTTATCCCTCTCCTTTCCTTGAGATTATTGTAAAGACCGTCCGGAACCTGGCCCGCCTAACTCTGCGGATGGTAGGCCACGCACTCGATTTCTACCCGGATATCGACGAGAAAGT